>DATJQF010000141.1:0-3110 GCA_035505995.1 Bacteroidales bacterium | reverse complement strand
TGGCTTTCTGGTTTACCGTCAGCACCTTCATCGTGGCCAGGATCCTGGAAAGGGCCCATCCCGGCCTGATCAGCTATATCTTCACCTGGATGGGATCATTCTGGCTGGCCTTCATGCTGTTTTTTTTCGTGTTCATCCTTTTCATCGATATCACACGCGTCTTTAATTCCTTCCTGCATTTTTATCCCCGGTGGCTGATCGCCGATCCTGCAAAAACAAAGCTGATCCTCTTTTATGCGATACTGGGGATCGTGACCGTGCATGTTTTCATCGGTTACCTGAATGCACGGACGCCGCACCTGAGAAAGCTGGAGCTGGTCATCCCGAAAAGAAGCTCGGTCCTGGATTCGTTGCGGATCGTGATGGTCTCCGACATCCACCTGGGAACCATCATCTCGAAGGAGAGGGCCAACAAGATGGTGGATAAGATCAACCGCCTGGACCCGGATATCATCCTGCTGGCCGGCGATATCGTGGATGAAGACCTTGCCCCGGTGATCAAGGAGAACATCGGGGAGTCGCTGCGGAACCTGAAGGCAAAGCTCGGTGTTTATGGCATTACGGGGAACCATGAATATATCGGCGGCGCGGAACCGGCCGTGAAATACCTCACAGAACACGGCATCAAAATGCTGCGGGATACGGTCGTCCTGATCGGGCACGATTTCAACCTCGCCGGCAGGGAGGACCGCGACCGTCCGCGATTTACCGGAAAGCCCCGCAAATCGCTGGAGGAGGTGCTGGCCGGAGCCGATCCCTCCTACCCTATCATTCTGATGGACCATCAGCCGTTCAATCTCCCGAAGGTGGCCGAGATGGGCGTGGACCTGCAGGTTTCGGGGCATACCCATCACGGGCAGATCTGGCCGCTGAACTATATCACCCGGGCCATCTATGAGCTGAGCTGGGGATACAAGATGATCGGCCGGACGCATTTCTATGTCTCCTGCGGCTACGGCACCTGGGGACCGCCGGTACGGCTCGGCAACCGGCCTGAGATTGTGGAGATCAAAATAGATTTTAAGGAAAAAATATTGGAACACTGATCACACGGATAAAACGAATCTACACAGATTATCCGTGCTTATCAGTTTCATCCGTGTCATCTGTGTTCAAAAAAAATCCGTAACAATTCCCTGATGCTTAAAAAACCGCGTTTTCTCTTTCTGTCTGTTCTTTCAGCTTTAATGGTCCTGGGCATCGTCCTGGTCGTCATTTTTTATTTTATTCCCCCGAAGCCGGTAATCCCTCCCAAGCCGGTCATCAAACCTAAGCCCCGGTACACTTACGGCATCTGCATCGACAGCCTCAACATCACCTACGGCACAGTGGGCAGGAACCAGGTGCTCTCGACGATCCTGACGCCCCAGGTACGCGCGGAGATCATTTACAAGATCGCCTCAGGTCCCAGGGATGTTTTTGATGTGCGCAGGATCCACGAAGGCAACCGCTATGCGTTCATCACCACCCGGGACACGCTGCACAAAGCGCTCTGGTTCATTTACGAGATCAATCCCATCGAGTATGTGGTGTACGACTTCCGCGATTCCCTGCGGATCTACCGCGGACAGAAAGAACTGGTCCGGAAGATCAGGACGGCAAAAGGGATCATTTATTCTTCCCTCTGGAATGCGATCGCCGATTCAAAGCTGGATATCAACCTGGCATTAAATCTTTCGGACGTCTTTGCCTGGACCGTCGATTTCTACGGTCTGCAAAAAGGCGACGGATTCAAAGTGATCTATGAAGAAGTATACGTGGACAGCATCCTTAGCGGTTCCGGCCGCATCCTGGGAGCCATCTTCCACAGCAACGGCATCGACCATTATGCCTTCTATTTCAACAAGGAAGGAAAAGGGGATTACTTCGATGAAAAGGGACAAAGCCTGGAGCGGTCTTTTTTAAAAGCTCCCCTCCACTTTTCCAGGATCAGCTCTCATTTCACCGCTGCCCGCATGCACCCGATCCTGCGCATCGTGCGCCCGCATTACGGCGTGGATTATGCGGCCCCGCGGGGTACTCCCGTAGTAGCGCTGGGCGACGGGCATGTCACCGATGCCGGCTGGCACGGGGGGTACGGAAGATTTATTTCCATCCGGCACAATTCCGTATACACCACCACGTATGCCCACCTGTCGGGCTATGCCAAAGGGATCCATCCCGGGGCGAATGTCCGCCAGGGGGATGTGATCGGATACGTGGGCAGCAGCGGGCTGGCTACCGGTCCCCACCTCGATTTCCGCGTTTACCGCAACGGCTCGCCCGTGAATCCCCTGACCCTGGAATCCCCTCCGGCCAGGCCCGTGAACCCGGCGTATTTGCAGGAATATAACGGCCTGGTGAAAACTATGAAAGTGAAGTTGGATTCACTATAATGTGCAATCAATAATCGCCTTTTCGTTTTTTCGCTTTTTTAACTTATCACTATTTCACCATCTAACCATCTTCCCCTTTTTCCGAACACAGATTTCACTGATTAAACAGATCTTCACAGATGATCCGGACAATTCCTTTTGCGTCAATCTGCGTACATCGGTGGAATCCGTAGTGAAGAACAAATACCTCCTGTGTCCCTTTCCCGCAATTTGTTAAAAATTATTAATTTGTAATCTTTATTAAAATTGTTTCTAAATTAGCGTCCGGTTGATATATAATTATAATCATATACAGGTTTATGCAAACCGGATATTGGGGAATAAGAATTGAAGATCCCGGAACCAGGATATAATAATGACGCATAACGAATGACCCATGACCCGTGACCCGAAACAGTAATATATGTTTAAGTTAGAAACCAAGATTGACCCGACCTCCCCCGAGTTTCTCCGGAACCAGGAAGCCTACCTGAAGATCCTTTCCAAATTCAGGGAAACCCTGGCAGCCGTCCGGTCGGGAAGCAGCGAGCAGGCAGTGAAACGTCACAAGGAGCGCGGCAAGCTGCTGGCCCGCGAGCGGATCGACCTGCTGGTCGATAAGAACACCCCGTTCATCGAGCTCTCTGCCCTGGCCGCATTCGGCCTGTATAACGACGAATTCCCTTCGGCCGGGATCGTCACCGGCATCGGGGTGATCCACGGGAAAGAAGTGATGATCATCGCCAACGACGCCAC
>DATJQF010000140.1:0-18566 GCA_035505995.1 Bacteroidales bacterium | reverse complement strand
GAGTCGCCCCAAGTATAAGGGCGACACGACGAGTCGCCCGGGTATATGGGTGGCGCAGCGAGTCGCCCCGGCTAAAAGAAAAAGAAATGAGAAAGTCAAAACCAAGAAAAAGAGAGATCCTGCCGGATCCGAAATACAGTGATGTGCTGGTCTCCAAGTTCGTGAACAACATCATGCTCCGGGGAAAGAAGGAAAACTCCTACAAGGTTTTTTATGATGCCATCGACATCGTCTCGGAGAAAACGAAGGAAAACGGGCTGGATGTCTGGAAAAAGGCATTGACCAATGTAACGCCTTCCGTGGAAGTCCGGAGCCGCAGAATCGGCGGAGCGACCTTTCAGATCCCCTCGGAGATCCGGCCGGGACGGAAAATGTCGATCGGCATGAAGTCGCTGGTGACCTTCGCCCGCAAGCGTCATGAGAAGAGCATGAGCCAGAAGCTGGCGGCCGAGATCGTGGCAGCCTACAAGGAAGAAGGCGCAGCGTACAAAAAGAAAGAAGATACGCACCGGATGGCGGAAGCCAATAAGGCTTTCTCCCATTTCAGATTTTAACAAGATAACACAGAGCCCGGGAACGTACAAGAAGATGGCTGAGAACCTGGAACATACAAGGAACATAGGCATCATGGCGCACATCGACGCGGGGAAAACCACGACGACGGAGCGCATATTGTACTATACCGGCATCAACTATAAGCTCGGCGAAGTGCATGAAGGCACCGCTACCATGGACTGGATGGTCCAGGAGCAGGAGCGGGGCATCACCATCACTTCCGCCGCAACGACCGTTTTCTGGGATTACCGGAAGAACAAATACCGGATCAACATCATCGACACCCCCGGCCATGTCGATTTCACCGTGGAAGTGGAACGCTCCCTCCGCGTGCTCGACGGGGCAGTCGCGTTGTTCTGTGCCGTTGGCGGCGTGGAACCGCAATCGGAGACCGTCTGGAAGCAGGCCAATAAATATCATGTCCCCCGCATCAGCTTCATCAATAAAATGGACCGGACGGGGGCTGATTTTTTTCACGTGGTGGATCAGATCCGCGATAAACTGGGTGCAAATCCCATTCCCGTACAGATCCCTATCGGATCAGAGGAAAACTTCACCGGCGTGGTGGACCTGGTCAAGAACAAGGCTTACGCCTGGGACGAATCCTCGCTGGGAAAAGATTACTTCGAATTCCCGGTGCCGGAGGATATCAGGGAGCTGGTCAACGAATACCGCACCAGGCTGATCGAAGGAACCGCCGAGGAAAGCGACCACCTGCTGGAGAAATTCATGGCGGATCCCGATTCCATCAGCGAGGAGGAGATCGTGGCCGCCCTGCGGAAAGCCACCATCGAGAACCGCATCACCCCGGTGATCTGCGGAGCCGCCTTTAAAAACAAAGGAGTCCAGCTGCTGATCGACGCCATCATCAAGTTCCTTCCCTCCCCCTACGATATGCCTCCCGTGAAAGGGATCAATCCCTACACCCAGAAAGAAGTGACCCGGAAACCGGATCCGCAGGAACCTTTTACGGCTATTGCCTTCAAGATCGCCACCGATCCCTTTGTGGGCCGGCTGGCTTTCTTCCGCGTTTATTCCGGCACCCTGGAAAGCGGCACCACCGTGCTGAATTCCAACACCGACAAGAAAGAGCGCATCAACCGGCTGATGCTGATGCATGCCAACAAGCAGCAGCCCCTCAAGCGCATCGAAGCGGGAGAGATCGGCGCTGCCATCGGATTCAAGGATATCCATACCGGCGACACCCTGTGTGACCTGAAGCACCCGATCATCCTGGAGATGATGGCCTTCCCCGAGCCGGTGATCAACATGGCCATCGAGCCGAGGACGCAGGACGACGTGGAAAAGCTCTTCCAGGCGCTGGCCAAGCTGACCGAAGAGGATCCCACGCTGAAGGTGAAGGTGGATGAAGAGACCGGCCAGACGCTGATCAGCGGGATGGGCGAGCTTCACCTGGATATCATCTGCGACCGGCTGAAGCGGGAATTCAACATCGAATGCAACCGGGGCAATCCGCAGGTGGCTTACAAGGAAGCGATCCGGAATACGGTGGTCCACCATGAGGTCTATAAGAAACAGACCGGCGGCCGGGGCAAATTTGCCGATCTCGTCATCGAGGTCTCACCCGCCGAGAAAGGAGTCAAGGGCCTGCAGTTCATCAACGAGGTGAAAGGCGGGAACATCCCGAGGGAATTCATCCCGGCCATTGAAAAAGGGCTGAAAGCCAGCCTGAGCAACGGACCACTGATCGGCTTCCCGATGGAAAGCATCCGCGTAAAGCTGCTCGACGGATCGTACCACTCGGTGGATTCGGATGCCCTCGCTTTCCAGATCGCGGCAGGCATCGCCTTCCGGGAAGCGTGCAAGAAAGCCAAATCGGTGATCCTCGAGCCGATCATGAAATTCGAGATCGTGACCCCGAATGAATATATCGGAGAAGTCTCCAGCGACATCAACAAGCGCAGGGGGCATGTCGAGCATGTGGAACCCCGGCTGAACGACCAGGTGATCCTGGGCAGGGTGCCGCTGGCGGAGATGTTCGGCTATGTGACCACGCTGCGCAGCCTGACCTCGGGAAGGGCTACCTCGATGCTGGAATTCTCCCATTATGAAGAAACCCCGCAGGCCATCCAGGATGAGATCCTGTTCAAGGTCCGCGGATATGTGCCAGCTTATTAAAAAAATAAATAAACCTTACAGCAGTGAGCCAGAGAATTAGAATCAAACTGAAATCCTACGATTACAACCTGGTTGATAAATCAGCCGAGAAAATCGTCAAGACAGTGAAAGCTACGGGCGCTGTGGTCAGTGGGCCGATCCCGCTTCCGACCGATAAGAAAATCTTCACGGTGCTGAGGTCGACCTTTGTGAATAAGAAGTCGCGCGACCAGTTCCAGCTGTGCTCCTACAAGCGGCTGCTGGATATTTACAGCACCACTTCCAAGACCATCGATGCCCTGATGAAGCTGGAATTGCCGAGCGGTGTCGAAGTGGAGATCAAGGTGTGACCGTATTTGCAAGATGAACTGAAAAATCTGAACAACCATGTCTGGATTAATAGGAAAAAAAATAGGGATGACCAGCATTTACGATGCCAACGGCAAGAACGTGCCCTGCACGGTCATTGAGGCAGGCCCGTGCGTGGTCACCCAGGTGAGATCGAGGGAAAAGGAAGGGTATGACTCCCTGCAGCTGGCGTTTGAGGACAAGAAAGAGAAGCATACGACGAAAGCCCTGAAAGGGCATTTCAGCAAGGCCGGAATATCTCCCAAAAAGGTGATCGCGGAATTCACCCGGTTCGAGCCGGACCACAACAAGCAATTCGGCGATGTGATCCGCGTGGACATCTTCATGGAAGGCGAATATATTGATGTGGTGGGGATCTCCAAAGGGAAAGGATTCCAGGGAGTGGTCCGCCGGCATCATTTCCGGGGCGTCGGCGAAGCCACCCACGGACAGCATGACCGCCTCCGGGCCCCCGGGTCTGTCGGTGCGTCTTCCTGGCCGTCCAGAGTCATGCCGGGCCTCCGCATGGCAGGCCGCATGGGCGGACGCAGGGTGAAGGTGATCAACCTGCAGATCGTAAAGATCATCCTGGAAAAGAATTTGGTCCTGGTGAAAGGAGCGATTCCCGGACCTAATGGTTCATATGTAATTATTGAGAGATGGAAGTAGAAGTATACAGCGTCAAAGGGACGAAAACCAGCCGCAAGGTCAAGCTGGATGACGCCATCTTCGGCATCGAGCCGAACGATCATGCTATTTACCTCGATGTAAAGCAGTTCATGGCCAACCAACGCCAGGGAACCCACAGCTCCCTGGAAAAATCGACGATCTCCGGGAGCACCAAGAAGCTGCACCGCCAGAAAGGCACCGGCGGATCCCGCAAGGGAAGCATCAAGAGTCCTTTGTTCCGCGGAGGAGCGAGGGTGTTCGGTCCGCACCCGAGGGATTACAGCTTTAAGCTCAACAAGAAGCTGAAGAAGCTGGCCCGGATCTCCGCCCTGAGTTACAAGGCGAAGGAAAATAACCTGACGGTGCTGGAGGATTTCACCTTCGATGTCCCGAAGACCCGGAATTTCATCGAGATGCTGAAGAATTTCAAGCTGGAAGATACAAAGATCCTCCTGGTGGTACCCGAGATCGATCCCAACGTTTCCCTCTCCTCGAGGAACCTGAAACGGGTGAAGATCATCCGGGCAGCCGACCTGAACACCTATGAGATCCTGGATGCCTCACGGCTCCTGATCATGGAAAGCTCGGTAAAAGATATTGAGAAAGTACACGAAAACTAATCCCGTATCAGCGGATAAAAAATAACGTCCATGAGCATCATTATCAAGCCGATCATCACCGAGAAGATGACCCAGATGGGAGAGAAGATCAACCGGTACGGGTTCCTGGTGGATAAAAAGGCGAACAAGCTTCAGATCAAGCAAGCCATTAAGGATATTTACGGGGTGGAGGTGGCCGATGTCAGCACCATGAATTATTCCGGGAAAAAGAAATCCCGGTTCACGAAGTCCGGAGTGATCTCCGGCAAGAGCATGGGCTACAAGAAAGCCCTCATTACCCTGGCAAAAGGTGAAACAATTGATTTTTACAGCAATATTTAAATAAATGGCCCTTAAAAAGTATAAACCAACAACACCCGGTCAGCGGTTCAAACTGATCAGCGCGTTTGATGATCTTACCGCTGAAAGCCCGGAAAAAAGCCTGCTGAGACCCATAAGGAAATCAGGGGGCAGGAACAACGAAGGGAAAATGACCATGCGGTACATGGGAGGCGGTCATAAGCAGATGTACCGGCTCATCGACTTTAAAAGGGACAAGGACGAGATCCCCGCGGTGGTGAGCACGATCGAATATGATCCCAACCGCACGGCCCGGATCGCCCTGGTGGCTTACAAGGACGGGGAGAAAAGGTATATCCTGGCCCCTCACGGCCTGAAGGTGGGACAGACGATCCTTTCCGGAAAAGGCGTGGCGCCTGAGATCGGGAACACGATGTTCCTGAGCGAGATCCCGTTCGGGACCATTATCCACAACGTGGAGCTGCGTCCCGGCCAGGGAGCCAAGCTGGTCAGGAGCGCGGGATCGTACGCCCAGCTGATGTCGAGGGACGGGAAATTCGCCATCCTGAAGATGCCCTCGGGCGAGACGAGAATGATCCTGCAGGCCTGCAAGGCGACGATCGGGATGGTATCCAACCCGGATCACAGCCTGGAATCCTCCGGGAAAGCCGGCAGGAGCCGTTGGCTGGGACGCCGTCCCCGTACACGCGGCGTGGCCATGAACCCGGTGGACCATCCGATGGGCGGCGGCGAAGGACGTGCTTCCGGCGGTCATCCGAGGTCCCGTAAAGGCATCCCGGCGAAGGGGTACAAGACGCGGGAGCGGAAGAAGAGCACCAATAAATACATTGTGGAAAAAAGAAAGAAATAACTGAAATAATATCTGTGCTATGAGCCGATCGCTTAAAAAAGGTCCGTATATCAACTATAAACTGGAGAAGAAGGTACTGGATGCCGTTGAATCGAAGAAGAAAACGGCCATCAAGACCTGGTCCAGGGGATCGATGATCTCCCCGGATTTCGTGGGGCAGACCATCGCCGTGCATAACGGAAATAAGTTCATCCCGGTGTACATCACGGAGAACATGGTCGGGCACAAGCTCGGGGAATTCGCTCCCACGCGGATCTTCCGGGGTCATGCCGGCAACAAGGATAAAGCAAAGAAATAAAGCAAACAGGATAACCCATGGGAGTTAAAACTCGAAAAAGAGCGGAAATCCGCAAGGAAGAGAAGAAGACCCGGTATTACGCCCGGCTGAATAACTGTCCCACTTCCCCGCGCAAGATGCGGAGGGTGGCCGACCTGGTCCGCGGACAAAAGGTGGAGCTGGCCCTGCATACCCTGAAGAGCGCCCCCCAGGCCCCCGCGGTACGGTTGCACAAGCTGCTGCTCTCGGCCATTGCCAACTGGCAGACCAAGAACGAAGGAGTCCGGATCGAGGAAAGCGGCCTGTTCGTGAAGGAGATCTTCGTGGATGGCGGCCGCCAGCTGAAAAGGATGCGCACTTCCCCGCACGGTCGCGCCGCGCGGATCCGGAAACGGTCGAACCATGTCACCCTGGTGGTCGACAGCCTGGTAAAGCCGGAAGCGGAAGAGACACCGGCTATTGAAGAAGCAAAGCCGAAGAAGGAAAAGAAAGAGCCGAAGGCCAGGAAGGAAACCAAGGAAAAGAAAGAAAAATAATACCCGATTAAAAAATACGTCAATGGGACAAAAGACCAATCCGATCGCAAACCGCTTAGGCATCATCCGTGGCTGGGATTCCAACTGGTACGGAGGGAAGAACTTTGAGAACAAGCTGATCGAGGACGACCAGATCCGTAAGTACCTGAATGCCCGTCTCTCGAAAGCCGGGATCTCCAAGATCGTGATCGAGCGCACCCTCAAGCTGGTGACCGTCACCATCCATACCGCCCGCCCGGGGATCATCATCGGCAAGGGAGGCCAGGAAGTGGACAAGCTGAAGGAAGAGCTGAAGAAGATCACCCGTAAGGAGATCCAGATCAATATCTCCGAGATCAAGCGGCCGGAGCTGGATTCCGTGATCGTGTCGAATACCGTGGCCAGCCAGATCGAGGGGAGGATCTCCTACCGGAGGGCCATCAAGACCTCCATCGCCTCCGCCATGCGGATCGGAGCGGAAGGCATCAAGATCCAGATCTCGGGCCGGCTGGGAGGAGCTGAAATGGCGCGCCGCGAGCAATACAAGGAGGGAAGGATCCCCCTGCATACGTTCCGGGCCGATATCGATTACGCTACCGCGGAAGCCCATACCACCTACGGCCGGATCGGCATCAAGGTGTGGATCTGCAAAGGCGAAATATACGGAAAACCTGAATTGACGCCGGCTGCAAGCGGAACGAAGCTGAAGCCTTCGGCGCCAAGGACCAAGGGAGTCCGCGGAAAGCCCAGGAACAGGAAGTAATACAAACGAACACGCTCAAAATTTACTGAAATGTTACAACCGAAAAAGACCAAGTACCGGAAGCAGCAGAAAGGCAAGATGAAGGGGAACGCCCAGCGCGGACATACGCTGGCCTTCGGCTCTTTCGGGATCAAGACCCTTGAGCAGGCCTGGATCACCGGGAGGCAGATCGAGTCGGCCCGGCAGGCCATCACCCGTCATATGAAGAGGGAAGGTCAGATCTGGATCCGTATTTTTCCCGACAAGCCCGTCACGAAAAAGCCGGCGGAAGTCAGGATGGGTAAAGGCAAAGGCGCCCCGGAATATTTCGTGGCCCGGATCACTCCCGGCCGCATCCTGTTTGAAGTGGAGGGAGTTCCCTTCGCCGTGGCCAAGGAGGCATTGCGCCTGGGAGCCCAGAAGCTGCCCGTGAAGACCCGCTTCCTGGTCCGGAATGATTTTGAAGAACTTAACGGGTAACGACCCAAGCATACAGTTCAACCGATAAGAGAAAATGGAACAGAAAGTCATCAGAGAGCTCACCACAGGCGAAATCATTGAGCGCCTGGATGAAGAGAAAAGGCAGCTCACCAAGCTGAAGCTGAATCATGCCGTTTCCCCCCTGGAAAACCCCAACAAGATCGGGGCCTACCGGAAAACCATCGCCCGTCTCGAGACGGAGCTGAGGAGAAGGGTCCTGGGCGGGGAAACGATCACCAAAGGCGTTGTAAAAAAATAAATAAGGAAACTGAATGGAAACGAGAAATCTCAGAAAAGAAAAGATCGGGATCGTCGTCGGCAACAAGATGAATAAATCTATCGTCGTGGAAGTGGAGCGGAGGGTGAAGCACGCGAAATACGGAAAATTCGTGAAGAAGACCTCGCGGTTCATGGCCCATGACGAGAAGAACGAATGCAGCGAGGGAGATAAAGTGCGGATCGCCGAAACGAGGCCTCTCAGCAAGAACAAATGTTGGAGACTAGTCGAAATCATTGAAAAGGTGAAATAGCCATGATACAGCAGGAATCCAGATTAACAGTTGCAGATAACAGCGGGGCGAAGGAAGTGCTTTGCATCCGGGTCCTGGGCGGGACCAAAAAAAGATATGCCACCATCGGCGACAAGATCATCGTTACGGTGAAGAATGCCCTTCCCTCCGGCAATATCAAGAAAGGCACGGTTTCCCGGGCTGTTGTGGTTCGGACCAAGAAAGAGATCCGCCGGAACGACGGTTCCTACATCCGCTTCGACGACAATGCCGTGGTATTGCTGAACCAGGCGGGGGAGATGATCGGCACCCGTATCTTCGGACCGGTCGCAAGGGAATTACGTGAAAAGCAATATATGAAAATCGTTTCACTGGCACCCGAGGTGCTTTAAACCGTTCAAGGAACTATGCAGAAGAAATTTCATATCCGGAAAGGCGACACCGTCATGATCATATCCGGCGATTCCCGGGGACAGCAGGGAAAGGTGCTGAAAGTGGATATTGACCGGGAGCGGGCGATCGTGGAAGGGATCAATATGGTCACCAAGCATACCAAGCCGACGGCCAAGACACCGAAGGGCGGGATCATCAAGAAGGAATCCCCCGTACACATCTCGAACCTGATGGTCATCGATGGTTCGGGGAAAGCTACCCGTACCGGCAGGAAGGTCGATCCGAAAAAGGAAAAGTCGGCGCGTTTTTCTAAAAAATCAGGGGAGGTTATAAAGTAATGGCGTACACACCGAGATTAAAGGTCAAGTACCAGAAGGAGATCATCCCGGAGATGATGTCCCAGTTCAGTTTCAAGAGCCCGATGCAGGTGCCGAGGATCAGCAAGATCTGCCTGAACCAGGGGCTCGGGATCGCGATTGCCGACCGCAAGCATATTGAATCGGGAATTGCCGAGATGACGATGATCTCCGGCCAGAAGGCCGTGGCGACGAAATCGCGGAAGGATATTTCCAACTTCAAGCTGAGAAAAGGAAACCCGATCGGCGTGCGTGTGACCCTGCGGGGCGACAAGATGTACGAATTCCTCGACCGGCTGATCGCCGTGGCGATCCCCCGGATCCGCGACTTCCGCGGCGTGAACGACCGGGGATTCGACGGACGGGGCAATTTCACCATGGGCATTCCCGAACAGATCATCTTCCCGGAAATAGATATCGACAAAATTTCCAAGATCAACGGGATGGACATCACCTTTGTCACCACGGCCCGGAACGACCGCGAGGCCTATGCCTTACTGAAAGAATTCGGAATTCCATTTAAAACCAAATAACGTTATGGCAAAAGAATCCATCAAAGCCAGGGAAAGAAAACGGGAGCACATGGTTGCCAAGTACGCCGACAAGCGGAAAGCGTTGAAGGCAGCCGGAGATTATACGGCCCTGCAGAAACTGCCCAAGAACGCCTCGCCCGTGCGGCTGCACAACCGCTGCAAGCTGACCGGCCGGCCGAAGGGCTACATGCGGATCTTCGGCATCAGCCGGATCAACTTCCGCGAGATGGCCGTGAAAGGGATGATCCCGGGCGTAAAAAAAGCAAGCTGGTAAACTTATTATCAAAACATAACCGAAAAGACAGATCATGGTTACGGATCCAATTGCAGACTATCTGACCAGAATCAGGAATGCCGTGATGGCGAATCACCGGATGGTGGAGATTCCTTCTTCCAAGATCAAGAAGGAGATCACGAAGATCCTGTTTGAAAAGGGATATATCCTCAACTTCAAGTTCGAGGAAGAGAAGAAGCCCGGAACGATCAAAGTGGCGCTGAAATATCATCCCGTCACCAAGCTCTCGGCGATCAGCCAGCTGGACAGGGCCAGCAAGCCGGGGCTGAGGAGATACGTGGATGCAGACCATCTCCCGAGGGTCCTGAACGGACTGGGGATTGCCATCATCTCGACCTCCCAGGGGCTCATGACCGACAAGGAAGCCCGGGTGAAGAAGATCGGCGGGGAAGTCATTTGTTACATCAGCTAATCAGAGAAGGAGTACCGAAATATGTCAAGAGTAGGAAGATTACCGATCCCGCTGCCCGAAGGGGTGAAGGTGGAAGTATCCCCCGACAACCGGGTCACGGTGAAAGGAAAACTCGGCGAACTTCACCAGCAGGTGGATCCGGCGATCCGCGTGAAAGTGGAGAACGGGCATCTCGTGGTGGAACGCTCGGACGATGAGCGTGACAGCCGTTCGCTGCACGGCCTTTACCGGGCACTGCTGTCGAACATGGTAAAAGGAGTCACAGCCGGCTATACGATCACCCAGGAGCTGGTGGGCGTGGGGTATAAAGCCTCGGCCAACGGACAGCTGCTGGAGCTTGCCCTGGGATATTCCCACAACATCGTGCTGGAGCTGCCGCAGGAAGTGAAAGTGGAAACGACCGCCGAAAGAGGGCGGAACAACACCATCATCCTGAAATCGATCGACAAGCAGCTGATCGGGCAGGTGGCCGCCAAGATCCGCTCCCTGCGCAAGCCGGAACCTTACAAAGGAAAAGGGATCCGGTTCCTGGGCGAAGAGATCAAGAAGAAAGCCGGCAAATCGGCTGCCAGCCAGTAACCTTACCTAAGAAATTGATAAAACCTACATAGAATGTCAACCATTAGCAGAGAGTACAGAAGGAGCCGGATCCGGAAAAGGATCCGCAAGATCATCCGGGGAACCGCCGAGCGGCCCCGCATGACGGTGTTCCGAAGCAACCGGGAGATCTATGTCCAGTTGGTGGATGACCAGACCGGCAAAACGCTGGTGGAGGCCTCTTCCATGACCAAGGAGATCGCGGGGGAGAAAGTGAAGCGGACGGAGATCGCAAAGCGGGTCGGAAAGCTGGCTGCGGAAAAAGCGCTCCAGGCGGGCATCACCACGGTTGTTTTTGATCGGAACGGGTATTTGTATCATGGAAGGGTCAAATCGCTGGCAGACGCTGCCAGGGAAGGAGGCCTGAAATTTTAACACGATATGACGAACGTAAACGTAAAAAGAGTTAAGTCCAGCGAAATCGAATTCAAGGATCGCCTGGTCAGCATTCAGCGGGTGACCAAAGTGACCAAGGGAGGACGTACCTTCAGCTTCTCCGCCATCGTAGTGGTGGGCAATGAGAACGGGGTCGTCGGATACGGACTGGGAAAGGCCAAGGAAGTCACTTCCGCCATTGCCAAAGGCATCGACGACGCCAAGAAGAACCTGATCAAGGTCCCCATCATGAAAGCCACCATTCCGCATGCGCAGATCGGGAAATACAGCGGGGCGCTGGTGTTCCTGAAACCGGCCGCTCCGGGAACCGGGGTGATCGCCGGCGGCGCCATGCGTGCCGTGCTGGAAAGCGTCGGGGTGAAGGATGTGCTGGCCAAGTCGAAAGGTTCTTCCAATCCCCACAGCGTGGTCAAGGCCACCATCAATGCGCTGATCAAACTGCGCGATCCGCATACCATTGCCCAGCTGCGAGGGATCTCGCTGAACAAAGTATTTAACGGGTAATTCTGCTGCCCTATAAACTGCCGAAAGAATATGAAAAAGATCAAAATCACCCAGGTAAGAAGCGGCATCGGGAAACCGTTGCGCCAGAAGAGAACGCTGGAAGCGCTGGGGCTGCGAAAAATGCACCAGACGGTCGAGAAGGAAGCCACGCCCCAGATCCTGGGAATGGTTCACAAGATCCAGCACCTGGTAAAAGTTGAAGAAGTATAACACGGAAAAAACCGAACTACTATGGATTTAAGCAATCTGAAACCGGCGAAGGGGTCCACGAAGAAAGTGAAACGGATCGGAAGGGGACAGGGTTCCGGAAAAGGAGGAACCTCCACGCGGGGCCATAAAGGCGCCCAGTCCCGTTCCGGGTATTCCAAGAAAGTGGGCTTTGAAGGAGGCCAGATGCCCCTGGCCAGAAGGGTCCCCAAATTCGGGTTCAAGAATTTCAACCGGGTCGAATACAAGGGGATCAACCTGGATGTGATCCAGGCATTGTCCGAAAAGCTGGATACCACCGTCATCACGCGCGAAGTGCTGGTGAAGAGCGGGTATGTGTCGAAGAACGACCGGATCAAGATCCTGGGACGCGGGGAACTCAAAGCCAAACTGGAAATTACCGCGCATGCCTACTCGGCATCCGCCAAAAAAGCGATCGAGAGCCTGGGAGGAGTCGCAAACACCCTTTAAAACCAAGTGAATGAAAAAGCTGATTCAAACCCTTCGGAACATATACAAGATAGAGGACCTTCGCAAGCGGATCCTCTATACCCTGGGGATCATCCTGATCTACCGCCTGGGCGCTTACGTGGTGCTGCCCGGCGTGGATCCGGCCCAGCTGGCTTCCCTGCAGAACCAGTCGAGCACCGGCCTGCTCGGGCTGCTGAACATGTTTTCGGGCGGGGCCTTTGCACATGCTTCGATCTTTGCACTGGGGATCATGCCGTATATTTCCGCTTCCATCGTGATGCAGCTGCTGACCATGGCGATCCCGTTCTTCCAGAAGCTCCAGAAAGAAGGGGAGAGCGGCCGCAAGAAGATCAACCAGATCACCCGGTACCTGACGGTGGTGATCCTGATCTTCCAGTCGCCGGCCTATATCGCCAACCTGGTTTCCCAGCTTCCCCCGGAGGCGATCAGCCCGTTCAACCCAGGGGTCCTGCATCATTCGATCTTTTCCTTTTTCGGAATATCGTCCATCATCATCCTGACCTCCGGCTCCATGTTCATCATGTGGCTCGGGGAGCGGATCACGGATAAAGGCATCGGGAACGGCATCTCGCTCATCATCATGGTCGGCATCATGGCCCGGCTTCCCTTCGCTCTCTTCGGGGAACTGATCTCCCGGATGGAGCAGAAAGGGGGAGGCATGGTGATGTTCGTCGTGGAACTGGCCTTCCTGGTCATCGTCATCCTGGTCACGATCCTGCTGGTGCAGGGGACCCGCAAGATCCCCGTCCAGTACGCCAAGCGGATCGTCGGGAACAAGCAATACGGCGGGGTGCGCCAGTATATCCCGCTGAAGGTGAATGCCGCCGGCGTGATGCCCATCATCTTCGCACAGGCCATCATGTTCCTGCCGCTGACGCTGGCCGGGTTTGCGAACTCGGAGACGCTGTCGGGGTTTGCGCGCGTATTCACCGATTACAATTCATTCTGGTACAACTTTACTTATTTCATCATGATCATCTTCTTCACCTACTTCTATACGGCCATCACGATCAATCCGAACCAGATGGCGGAAGACATGAAGAAGAACGGCGGCTTCATCCCGGGGGTCAAGCCCGGTAAGAAGACCGCGGAGTTCATTGATAACGTGATGTCAAGAATAACCCTTCCCGGCTCGATCTTCCTGGGTTTCGTAGCCATCATGCCGGCTTTCATCCGCCAGACGGGTGTCAGCTCCCAGTTTGCGCAGTTTTACGGAGGAACCTCCCTGCTCATCCTGGTCGGCGTGGTGCTGGATACCCTGCAGCAGATCGAAAGCCACCTGCTGATGCGGCATTATGACGGACTTACCAAATCCGGAAGGATCAAGGGGCGTTCGTCCTATAGCATGACCGGGTAACAGGAAGGGATCTGAAGAGAGGTATGGATCTTAAGAGCGGGGAAGAAGTTGAGCTGTTAAGGGAGAATGCGCTGATCGTCAGCAAGGCCCTTGCCCGGGTAGCGGAGTATATCAAACCCGGGGTCAGCACCCGATTGCTCGACCGGATCGCGGAAGAGTACATCCTCTCAGAGGGAGCCGTACCGGGCTTTAAAGGATATAACGGATACCCGTCGACCCTGTGCGTTTCGATCAACGACGAGATCGTGCACGGGATACCGGGGGACAGAGTTCTTAAAAATGGTGATATCGTTTCGATTGACTGCGGAAGCCTGAAGAACGGTTTCTACGGCGACTCGGCCTTCACTTTTGAGGTCGGCGACGTAAAACCGGAAGTGAAGGACCTCCTGAAGCGGACCCGGGAATCTCTTTTCCTGGCGTTGCAAGCGGCGGTAGCCGGGAAGAGGGTAGGGGATATCAGCGGATCGGTCCAGGAATATGTCGAGTCGTTCGGCTATTCGGTGGTACGGGAGCTGGTTGGGCACGGGATCGGAAAAAAGCTTCACGAGAAACCCGACATTCCCAATTTCGGGAGGCGGGGGACCGGGCCGAAGCTGCAGGACGGACTGGTGATCTGCATCGAACCCATGATCAACCTGGGAACGAAGAATGTGATCCAGTCGAAGGACGGTTGGACGATCCGGACGGCCGACGGGATGCCGTCGGCGCACTTCGAGCTGACAGCCGTGGTGCGGAAGGACCAGGCGGATGTGCTGTCGACCTTCAGTTTTGTGGAAGAGGTTTTAGGAAGTAAAACAATATAAACAAACACCCATGGCAAAGCAAACCTCGATCCAGCAGGACGGTACCGTGATCGAATCCCTGGGGAACGCGATGTTCCGGGTGGAGCTGGAAAACGGGCATGTGATCATCGCCCATATATCCGGCAAGATGAGAATGCATTACATCAAGATCCTTCCCGGGGATAAGGTGAAAATTGAAATGTCACCGTATGATTTGACAAAAGGAAGGATCACCTTCAGGTATCAATAGAAAACAAAGGATAAAATGAAAGTCAGAGCATCCATTAAGAAACGGTCGGCCGACTGCAAGATCGTCCGGCGGAAGGGGAAATTGTACATCATCAACAAGAAGAACCCCAAGTTCAAGCAAAGACAAGGATAATTCAATTTTAAAACCACAGGAATATGGCCCGAATTTCAGGTATTGATTTACCCAAGAACAAAAGAGGCGAGATCGGATTGACTTATATCTACGGGATCGGCCGGAGCACGGCCCAGAAGATCCTGACCCAGGCCGGCGTGGACTGGAACAAAAAGGTCCAGGACTGGACCGACGAGGAACAGAACAAGATCCGTTCGGTCATCACGGAAGGCATCAAGGTGGAAGGCGCCCTGCGCTCGGAAGTGCAGATGAACATCAAGCGGTTGATGGACATCGGCAGCTACCGGGGCATCCGCCACCGCCTCGGATTGCCGACGCGGGGACAAAGCACCAAGAACAATGCCCGCACGCGCAAGGGGAGGAAAAAGACCGTAGCCAACAAGAAGAAGGCTACCAAGGGTTAATCCCGGAAGCAACAAATAATAGTAGTATTATTTTAGGTCAATTGAATTATGGCAAAAACTGAAAAAGGTTCAAGGAAAAGGGTTGTAAAAGTCGATGCGATCGGAAAAGCATTTGTCAATGCCTCTTTCAACAATCTCATCGTGACCCTGACCAACAATGGCGGACAGGTGATCTCCTGGTCTTCCGCCGGTAAAATGGGGTTCAAAGGATCCAAAAAGAATACCCCGTATGCGGCACAGATGGCCGCACAGGATGCCAGCAAAACGGCGTACGACCTGGGGCTGAGAAAGGTCAAGGTTTTTGTCAGAGGCCCCGGAGCCGGCCGGGAATCGGCCATCCGCACCATTCACACCAACGGTATCGAGGTGATGGAGATCACGGATATCACCCCCCTGCCGCATAACGGATGCCGGCCCCCGAAACGAAGGAGAGTTTAATTCAGGAAATAATCAATAAATATCAAATCAGCGTATGGCTAGATACATTGGTCCCAAGTCGAAGATTGCCAGGAAGTTCAAAGATCCTATTTACGGACCGGACAAATATTACGAGAAGAAAAACTATCCTCCCGGGATGCACGGAGGTACCCGCAGGAGATCCAAGCTGTCAGAATACGGCATTCAGCTGATGGAGAAACAGAAGGCGAAATATACCTACGGCATCCTCGAACGGCAGTTCAAGAATATTTTTCAGAAGGCGTCCCGCAAGAAGGGGATCACGGGAGAGGTGCTGCTGCAGCTGATCGAATCGAGGCTGGATAACGTGGTGTACAGGCTGGGCATTTCACCCACCCGGAACGGCGCCCGGCAGCTGATCGGCCACCGGCATATCACCGTGAACGGAAGGGTGGTCAACATCCCTTCGCTGGAACTCAGGCCGGGAGATATCGTCGGCGTCCGGGAACGAAGCAAATCGCTGGAAATGATCACCGCATCCCTGTCGGCCCGCTCCAACCAGTATCCCTGGCTGGAATGGGATGGCGGACAGATGGCGGGTAAGTTCATGAACTACCCGGAAAGGACTGAGATCCCCGAGAATATCCGGGAACAGCTGATCGTCGAATTGTACTCGAAGTAAGATATTTAACCGTTCATTTTTCACCCATTAACACCTGCATTTATGGCAATATTACCTTTCCAGAAGCCCGAAAAGGTGATCATGGTAGAAGCCGATGATTACAAAGGGGTATTCGAATTCCGCCCGCTGGAACCCGGTTTTGGTGTAACAATAGGCAACGCACTGCGCAGGATCCTGCTCTCTTCCCTGGAAGGCTATGCGATCACTTCGATCAAGATCGAAGGGGTCGACCAGGAGTTCTCGACCATCAAGGGAGTGATCGAAGATGTCACGGAAATTATCCTGAACCTGAAACAGATCCGTTTCAAAAGGCAGATCGAATCGGAAATCAGTGAAAAAGTAACGGTCATCATCGCCCAGCAAACACAGTTCAAGGCCGGTGATATCAATAAGTTCCTGTCGGTGTTCCAGGTGCTGAACCCGGAAGTGGTGGTCTGCCATATGGAATCCGGCGTGAAGCTGACCATCGAGATCTCCATCGACAAGGGACGCGGATATGTTCCCGCCGAGGAGAATAAAAGCATTACCACCGGGGTGGCACGCATCGCCATCGACTCGATCCATACCCCGATCCGGAATGTGAAATTCTACGTGGAGAATTACCGCGTGGAGCAAAAGACCGACTACGAGAAACTGGTCATGGAAATTGAGACCGACGGCTCCATTCACCCGAAAACGGCCCTGAAGGAAGCTGCCAAGATCCTGATCCATCATTTTATGCTCTTTTCCGACGAAAAGATCACCCTGGATACGGCCGAGAAGGCGGTGGCGGAAGAGTTCGACGAAACCTCGCTGCATATCCGCCAGTTGCTCAAGACCAAGCTGGTGGATCTCGACCTGTCGGTCCGGGCGCTGAACTGCCTCAAGGCAGCCGACGTGGAAACCCTCGGCGACCTGGTGGCCTTCAACAAGAACGACCTGCTGAAGTTCCGGAACTTCGGGAAAAAATCCCTGACCGAGCTGGAAGAGCTGGTCAAATCGAAAGGACTGGAATTCGGCATGAATACGACCAAATACAAATTAGATAAGGAATAACTGAAATGAGACACGCGAAGCGAATCAATCACCTGGGAAGGACCCACGCTCACCGGAAAGCTATGTTCTCGAATATGGCCTCTTCCCTGATCCTGCATAAACGCATTGCCACCACGGTGGCCAAGGCAAAGGCATTGCGGATCTACGTGGAACCGCTCATTACCCGCTCGAAGGATGATTCCACCCATTCCCGCAGGCTGGTCTTCAGCTACCTGCAGAACAAGGATGCCGTATCGGAGCTTTTCCGGGAGATCTCCCAGAAAGTGGCCGAGCGCCCGGGCGGATATACCCGGATCCTGAAAACCGGCAAGCGCGTGGGGGACAACGCCGATATGTGCATCATCGAGCTGGTGGATTATAACGAGGGATTCCTCGGAGGCAAGGGCGAAGCGAAAGTGAAAACCACCCGCAGACGGCGTGGCGCTCCGAAAAAGAAGGCCGAAGAGGAGACCCGGGAACCGGCCGCACCCGAAGAAGCCCCGGAAGCAGAAGTGAAAACGGAAGAAGCTCCCGCAGCCCGGACGGCGGAAGAACCTGCCAGGAAATCCCGGAGATCCTCCAGAAAGGGACCGGCAGGCGAAGAAAAAAAGGAGGAGACTTCCTGACGGCAGCATTAAAAAGTAATTTTATGTGACAGACAAAAGGATAAATGGAATATTTCGTTTATCCTTTTTTTAGTAACGGAAAGTAAACCGAAAAAACAAGAAAAAATGAGCACAATCTTTTCAATACGCGCAAGGCAGATCCTGGATTCCAGGGGCAATCCGACCATCGAGGTGGATGTGGTGACGAGCAACGGCGTGCTGGGCCGCGCTGCAGTCCCGTCAGGGGCTTCCACCGGAGTTCATGAAGCGGTGGAACTGCGCGACGGGGACAAGAAATATTATCTCGGCAAAGGGGTCCTGAAAGCCGTTCAGAATGTCAATAAAGTCATTGCCGAAGAGCTGAAGGGGATGTTCATCACCGATCAGCAGGAAGTGGATGCGAAGCTGATCGAGCTCGACGGCACGCCCAATAAGGGAAACCTGGGAGCCAATGCGATCCTGGGGGTCTCCCTGGCCGTGGCCATCGCCGCTGCCCAGGAGAGCGGCCTGCAGCTGTACCGGTACCTGGGGGGAGTGAGCGCCAACACGCTGCCTGTTCCGATGATGAATATCCTCAACGGGGGAGTCCATGCCGATAACTCGATCGACTTCCAGGAGTTCATGATCATGCCGTTGGGGGCGGAGTCCTTCAGCGATGCCATCCGCATGGGAGCGGAGGTTTTTCACAACCTCAAGAACGTACTGAAGAAAGGAAAATATTCCACCAATGTGGGCGACGAAGGCGGTTTTGCCCCGAACCTGAAGTCGAACGAAGA
>DATJQF010000139.1:0-4218 GCA_035505995.1 Bacteroidales bacterium | reverse complement strand
GTTCAAACCCTTAATGAAAAGATCGCAGGCGTTGAGGACAGGATCACCAATGCAGAGAACGATCTCGCCAAGCTCACCAAGATAAAGCTCTCCGGCTATATCCAGGCGCAATGGCAGTATTATGAGAACTCTTCCGCTTATCCTTACAATTATTTCTCGATCCGCCGCGCCAGGATCAAGTTCCAGTATGAACCTACAACGGGGGTTTGCTTTGTGCTGCAACCCGATCTTTCCCCGGGCAATTTTGCACTGAAAGACGCTTATGTTCAGCTGAACGAGCCCTGGCTGAAAACCTTCTCCCTGTGGATCGGACAGTTCAACCGGCCTAATTATGAAGTGGAATACTCTTCCAGCAACCGCGAAGTAGCGGAAAGATCCCGCGTGATCCTTGCCCTGTACCCCAGCGAGAGGGAAATCGGCGCCAAGCTGGAGATCGCTCCTCCGAAAGTTCCCCTGCTGTTCCAGCTTGCTGTGCTGAACGGGAATAACGGGCTGGTCATCAAGGATGCAACCGGTACGAACATCAACCCGGTGAACAAGGATTTTGACCCCTACAAGGACGTCATGGCCCGGTTTGTATATACCTTTAAACTGGGAAACTTCGGGGCTCTTGACCTGGGAGTGAACGGATACTTCGGATACCTGAAAGCTACTTCCGATACCGTCCTGAAGAGCGACTATACCTTTGATAAAAAAGTGAGTGTGGGGAAAGCGTTGAACCGTAGTTGGGTAGGCGGCGAATTAAGGTTGTACATGGACGTCCTGGGCGGCCTCTCGATCAAGAGCGAATGGATGGCCGGGGTGAATGCGTATCCGGGCTTTTCCGCCACCGCATCGGTGACCAATCCGACCACTTCCACCATAACCGGCGATACGCTTACCCTGGCCGGGCTGACCACCAAGACCACCAGCTATCTTCCGGATATCCGGCGTAATTTCATGGGCGGTTACGTTTATATAATTAAAAATATCGGCAAGCATCATCAGATCGCCGTCCGCTGGGATTATTACGATCCCAACACCAAGATCAAGGGAGATCAGATCGGGGTGACCAAATATGGAGGCAGCTATGCCACTTCCACCACGACCTCGAGCACCATCGCCGGCTCCCCCACGATCATCCAGACCAATACCACCAAGACTGCGACGAACACCACCTATAAAAGCGGCATTGACGATATCGCTTACAACACCTTTAGTTTTGCATACACCTATTTCATTACGGATAATATCAAGATCATGTTGAATTACGACCTGCCGTTAAATGAAAAAGTCGGCAAGGATGCAAAAACCAACATAGGTAATGTTACCCAGAACTATACAGTCAATAATGTAGCCGGGACCAATGATTTCAGCAATCACGTGAAGCAGGGGCTGCTGACCCTCCGGTTCCAGGTAAAATTTTAACAACAGACATATGTCGAAAATAAAAAACAAGAAAGTATATGAAAATCTCAAAAAAAATCATGGCGGTCATCATGATCGCAGTGCTCTCAGTCGCCGGAATGGCTTTCATGCCGGCACCAAAAAAAATAACGGTCAAGGGCTCGGATACGATGGTGATCCTGGCACAGAAATGGGCAGAAGTGTATATGAAGAGTCACCCGGAAGTAGTGATCCAGGTTACGGGTGGTGGTTCGGGTACGGGGATTTCTGCGCTGATTAACGGCGCCACGGATATCTGCGATGCCAGCCGCCCGCTGAAACCTTCCGAAATGGAAAAGCTGAAGGCCCGCTACAACACCATGGGGGTTGAGATCCCCTGCGCCCGGGACGGTATCACGGTGTACCTGAACTCTTCCAACCCGGTTAATGAGCTGACCATCAAACAGCTGAGCGATATCTTCCAGGGCAAGACCACCAACTGGAAAGCCCTGGGCGGACCGGATGCCCCGATCAAGCTTTATGGCCGTGAGAACAGCTCAGGCACTTATGTTTTCTTCATGGAGAACGTGGTGAAGGGAGACTATGCCTCCAGTTGCCAGACCCTCCCGGGCACCGCTGCCGTGGTGAACGCGGTGAGCAAGGACAAGTTCGGGATCGGGTATGGCGGAGCCGCGTATGCCGAAGGGGTGAAAAAATGCAAGGTCAAGAAGGATGCGAACAGCCCGGCGTATGAGGCTAATGCCGAGACCATCAAATCGGGCCAGTATCCGATCTCCCGGTACCTGTACATGTACATGGCAAACCGCCCCACCGGGGAGATTAAGAGCTATATCGACTGGATCCTTGGACCGGAAGGCCAGAAACTTGTCACAGAGATAGGTTATTTCCCGGTTAAATAACTGTTGCTGGTTATGTAAAGGAGATGAACAGGCGGCATTGCATACTTCGTGCCGCCTTTCATCGTTATATATAAAGGATGGAAGAACAGGCAAGGCAGGCGGAACAGGGTGTTGAGATCGGGCAGGCGGGGCAGGAGGTTTCCCGGGAACATTCAGGATTCGTTTTCTCCAGGGAGTCGCTGAAAAAGAAATTCCGGCTTTCGGAGCTGCTTTCCGAAAAGCTGATCACCGGCGTCGCCTTTCTGAGCATTGCCATTATTATCCTGATCTTCTTTTTCGTCTTCCGCGAAGCCGTTCCGGTCTTTTCAAAGAAACCCCCTGAAAAGCCGGTAACTGAGCAATCGATACAGCCCGAACGGTACGGAGAGCAACCTGCACCCGAAAAGATACAGCCGGAGAGATACGGTGTCCCGGCCGACACGGTAAAAGCGCAGGAGATGGTGCCCGAACGCTATGGCGTGGAAAGGGACAGCTCGGAAAATGTCTCAGCGGACACTGCGCAATATTCGGTCGATGCCGGCGAGGATGTGGTCACGGCGAAGGGATTGCTCGGGAAGACCTGGATGCCGGTGTCGAACCATCCCCGGTACGGATTGATCCCGCTTATTATAGGGACCTTCAAGATCACGATCATCTCGATCCTTTTTGCCGCCCCGATCGCTATCCTGGCCGCCCTGTTTTCCGCTGCTTTCGCCCCGAGGTGGATGAGGGAGTTTGTTAAGCCCGCGATTGAATTGCTGGCAGGGTTTCCCTCGGTGGTCATCGGGTTCTTCGCCCTGATGGTCATGGCTACCGTTCTTCAGCAGTTGTTCGGCTATCCCACCAGACTGAATGCCTTTGTCGGCGGGATCGCCATGGGCCTGGCCGCCATCCCGATCATCTTTACGATCACGGAAGATGCCCTTACCGCGGTGCCGGCAACCTTTAAGGAGGCCAGCCTGGCGCTGGGCGCCTCTCAATGGCAGACCGCCTATCGGGTAACGCTTCCTGCCGCCACCCCGGGGATCTTTGCCGCGGTGCTGCTTGGGATCGGAAGAGTATTCGGGGAGACCATGATCGCCCTGATGGCCACCGGGAATGCAGCGCTGAGCTCTGCCAATCCTTTTGAATCGGTGCGAACGCTGGCCGCCACCATCGGGGCGGAGATGGCCGAGGTCGTGTTCGGGGACACCCATTACGGGGTGCTGTTCCTGATCGGGGCGGGACTGTTCATTTTCACATTTTCACTGAATGCCTTAGCGGAATTTTATGTGAAGGGAAAATTGATCAAACGATTCCAGGGTAAAATCGCATGAGGATCAGGAGAAACATCACCGGTACGCTGTTCATCGGCCTTTCGGGGCTCTCGGCCCTGCTGATCATCGCCATCATTGTGGTGATCCTTATTGTGATCATCATAGGCGGCAAGGACAAGCTGACCTGGGAGTTTCTGACCACCTTCCCGAAAGAAGGGATGATGGAAGGAGGGATCTTCCCGGCCATTTACGGTACGGCCATGATGGTAATCATCATGTCGGTGGCCGCTGTGCCGTTTGGGACGATCACGGCCATCTACCTGACGGAGTATGCCCATGAAAAATCGGTCATCGCACAAACCATCCGCTTTGCAGTACGCACCCTGGCTACCGTTCCTTCCATCATCTTCGGACTGTTCGGACTGGGATTCTTCATCAAGTTCGTAGGGAACGGGATGGACCATATGCTCATGGGAGGACAACTTAAATGGGCACAGCCCAATATCCTCTGGGCCAGTCTCACCATGGCCCTGCTGACCTTGCCGGTGGTGATCGTATCGGTGGAGGAATCCATCAAGACCGTTCCCAGAGAGCTTCGCGAAGCAAGCCTCGCGCTCGGCGCCACGAAATGGCAGACGATCCGGCGTGTGGTCATTCCGGGATCTATTTCCGGCATCATGACCGGCACTATTCTGGCG
>DATJQF010000138.1:0-8153 GCA_035505995.1 Bacteroidales bacterium | reverse complement strand
GAAAGATCGCGCGGAGCCTTTCCCCGGAGCACCGGCATATTGTGGAGGTGGGGCCCGTAACGGGCGTCCTGACCCGCCATCTGTTGCAAAGAAAAGAAACATCTCTGTATTGCTTTGAAATAGATCCGGAAGCGGTCAGCTTTCTCAAAACTCAATTTCCGGATGCCGGGGAGCGATTCATCACCGGGGATTTCCTGGAGTTTGACCTGTCCCGGCTCCCGTCCCCGTTTGCCGTGATCGGGAATTTTCCCTACAATATCTCCAGCCAGATCCTTTTCCGGGTGCTGGAATTCCGCGACCGGGTGCCGGAAGTGGTGGGCATGTTCCAGAAGGAGGTGGCGGAAAGGATCGCCTCCCCTCCGGGAAACAAAACATACGGTATCCTGAGCGTCCTGCTGCAGGCCTATTATAGAATTGAGATCCTTTTCAGGGTGGACCCGCATCTCTTTTTCCCTCCGCCCAAGGTGACTTCGGCCGTCATGAGACTCCGCAGGAATGGAACGGACAAGCTTCCGTGCGAGGAGGAGCTTTTCTTCTCCCTGGTGAAAACGGCTTTCAACCAGCGGAGAAAAACCCTCCGGAATGCCCTGAAAGAAAAATTCGGGGAGCTCCCCGCCGGCGTGAAGGAACTGGCCTCCCTCCGTGCCGAGCAGCTTTCAGTAGCCGATTTTACGCGCCTCGCACAGGCGCTCCGGCCCTGATAAAAAATTCCATAATTTTGCGTGAAAATCAGAGTGAATGGCTGTATCCAAACCCAAATATACGCCGCCTGTTCCGAAGGAAAGGAAATTCAGGATCCGGGAAAAACTGGTGATCAAGCCCTGGAGCCCGAAAAAAGCCAACCGCTTCATTATCCTGTCGTTCCTGGTGTGGGCGTTTGTGCTTTACGGGAACACCCTGTGGAATAAATACAGCGTGGATGACGAGCTGGTGACCGGGCCCAACAACGCCCTGGTTTCCCAGGGACTGAAGGCGGTTCCCCAGGTGCTTAAATCGCCGTATTACATCAATGCCGGCAACCTCGGCACCCAGGCCTCCGATTACCGGCCGGTGGTGAAGATCACTTTCCTGCTGGAGCACCAGCTGTTCGGCAAGGACCGGCCCATGGCCAGCCATGGGATCAACATCCTCCTCTATTTCGCCATCGGGGCGCTGATCTTCCTGGTGCTGAGAAGGCTCCTGAAAGAGTACAACATCCTGTTCCCCTACCTTATCACCCTGCTGTTCATGGCGCATCCCGTCCACACGGAGGTCGTGGCCAGCCTCAAGAACCGGGACGAGCTCCTGGCGTTCCTTTTCGGGATGTGGGGCCTCTATTGCCTGCTGGATTATGCCGAGAAGAAGAAGATTAGGTATCTCATCTATACCGCCCTGCTTTTTGTCGTCGGGTACCTCAGCAAGTCGTCCATCGTGCCTTTCCTGGCCATCTACCCGCTGACCCTCTATTTCTTTACCGACGTAAAACCGCGCAACCTCGCGATCATTTTCGGGGGGCTCCTGGTGCTGATGCTGGCGGCCCATTATCTTCCCCGGCTTTACCTGATCCATGTTTCCCGGGTGAATGCCTATATCGAGAATCCCCTTTATTTTGAGAAGAACTTCTGGATCCGGACCGGCACCGGGCTGATCACGCTGCTCTATTATTTGCGGCTGCTGTTCTATCCCCACCCGCTGATCTTCTATTACGGGTACGACATGGTCCCGGTCACCGGCTGGGGGAACATCTGGGTGCTGCTCTCCTTCGTGATCCATGCCGGGCTGCTCATCACCGCCATCCTGCTGTTCCGTAAAAAGAGCATCCTTTCCTATGCGATCTTCTATTACCTGATCGCCATTTTCATGTACTCGAACATGGTGGTCCCGGCAGTGGGAATGATGGCCGAGCGCTTCGTGTTCAATGCCTCGCTCGGATTCACGATCGCGATCGTATGGGCCGTGTTCAGGATCTTCCGGACCGAGCCCCGGAGCCTGACCATCGAGCTGGCCGACCGGCTGAAGATCCTGGCCGTGATCATCGTGCTGCTGCTTCCCTGCGCCTACCTCACCTACGACCGCACCCGTGCCTGGAAAACCCTGTATTCGCTTTACCGCTTCGACATCGACCATATGAAACGGTCGGTCAAGGGGAACCTGCAATATGCCGGGTACCTGATGAACACGATCTACCAGGACCCGAACTTCCAGCAGTATGGCGTAGCCAATGAGTTCAAGGTGCAGACCATCATCACCCACTACCGCCGGGCATTGCGGATCTACCCGAATGATTATAAATCGCTGAATGAGCTGGGCAGCGTGTACCTGATGTGCACCAAGCGGCCTGATTCGGCGGTCGTGTTCCTCCAAAAGGCGATCCGGATGGCTCCCGAAAAGCAGACCGCCTGGGTCAACCTGGCGCTGGCCTACCGGGGGCTGAAGAAATATGACAGTGCGCTGATCTGCTACAACCGGATCCTGCAGATCAACCCGAACGAGATCAAGGCAAAATACGCCATCGGCGATGTATATTTTGAAAGCGGGCACGGCGACCAGGCCGTAAAGCTGAACCTCGACATGATGGATCAATTCCCCGACAGCGAGATCCCTTACATCAACATCGGCAGGTATTATTTCCTGGTCGGGGATACCACCGTCGCCCTGAAATACCTGGAACAATCGGTGCAGAAAAGGGTCCAGCCCAATATCTGCCGGGAATTGTCATATCTCTTCAGGATCCGGGGCGATATGGAGAAAGCGGAATATTATAACCGGCTGGCGGGACAAAGCCCCGGCAAACCAAATTGATAGTATCCTTGAAAGCGATCCCGGAAATATTGCCGGATATCCTGCAGGCCGCAGCCGGGCAATATCCCGGGCATGGCGTCGGATTTGTCAGGCCCGACCGGAGTGTCCGGTTCCTGACGTACCCGGAATTACTGGCCACGGCTCACCGGTATCTGTCGGGCATGCAGCAGCTCGGTCTGAAGCGGGGAGAGATCGTGATCTTTTCCCTCGATCGGGCGGAAGAGATCGTCCCGGCCCTGTGGGGTTGCTTCCTGGGCGGGATCGTGCCTGCCTTGCTGCAGCCCCCGGTCTCATTTTCGGGATATAACCCGGCGGCGGAAAAGGCGGAGAAGGTATTCCGGATCCTGGGACGCCCGCGGGTGATCCTTTCCCATGCCCACCTCGATTCCTGGGGATCGGGAAACATTCCCGGGGAAAAGCTGGTGGATTTTTCAACCATCCCCCTCCCGGATGCCCCGGCGGATATCCCCCGGCTGAATTCCGGCGACCTCGCCCTGATCCAGTTCTCCTCGGGCAGCACCGGCGACCCCAAGGGGATCATGCTGACGCATGAGAATATCCTGGTCAACGTGGGGGATATCATGAAAGGGATCGACCTGAGGCCCCCGGATATCACAATCAACTGGATGCCCCTGTACCATGATATGGGGCTTTTCGGATTCCACCTCACCGCCGTCTTTGTTCAGTACACCCATTACCTGCTGGATCCGGCGGATTTTGTGAAGAACCCGTTCCTCTGGCTCGATGCGATCCATGATCTGAAAGGAACGGTGACCGCCTGCCCCAATTTCGGACAGATCGTACTCAACCGGTTCATGGGCAGGAAGCCTTCGAGGGCCTGGGATCTGTCGCGGATCCGCGTCCTGTTTAACGGCGCCGAACCGATCTCCATCCCCGTGATGAACGAATTCCTGGATGCCCTGGCTCCTTTCGGATTGCGATGGGAAGCGATGTTCCCCGCCTATGGCATGGCGGAAGCCACGCTGGCCGTGACCTTCCCTCCGATGATGCAGGGGGCGGAAGTGAGGGCTTACAGAAGAAGCGACCTGCTCAGGGAGGGGAAAGCCGTTCCGGCCGGTCCCGGGGAAACGGATTGCATGGAAATGGTCAGCGTCGGGAAACCGCTGGAGCATTGTGAAGTCAGGATCGCCGACAGCCAGGGATCGCCGGTGGGGGAACGCACCGTAGGGCAGATCTTTATCAAAGGAAAAAATGTGACCACGGGGTATTTCAATAATCCCGAAGAAACCGCCAGGATCCTGAGCGAGGGATGGCTTCATACCGGCGACCTGGGATTCCGGGACCGGGGAGACCTTTTCATCACCGGCCGGCTGAAAGACATCATTTTCATCAACGGCACCAATTATTATGCACACGACCTGGAGTCAATCACCCGGAGGCTGAAAGAGATCCCTGCCGGGAAGATCGTGATGTCAGGTTATTTTGACGAGCAGGAGGGAAGGGATAAAGTTGTCGTCTTCCTGGTGGGAGCCGATTCGGAAGCCCTTCGGGATACCTTCCGGAAGATCCGGGATCTGTTCCTGCAGACGATCGGGCTGTTGATCGACACCTTCGTGCCTATCCGCTCCGGCGATATCCCGCGCACCAGCTCGGGCAAGATCCAGCGCTATAAACTGGTGGACCGGTTCCTCCGGAAGGAATTCCCGGTCGTGGTGAAAATCTGAAATTTTTAATGAAAATGTAACAAAACGCCGGCAGGATCGTCCCGGATATTAATTTGGAAACAATCTAATTTGAAAATTGCAGGATTGAATGGGAAAAACGTTACGGAGAACCCTGGTACTGGCCGGGATCCTGATAGGGATCGCAACGGGTGCCTGGGCGCAGAAAGGGGTGATCAAAGGCAGGGTGTTCGATCATAAAAACAATGAACCGGTTCCTTTTGCAAATATCATTATCGACGGAAAACCTACCCAGGGGACCACAACCGACCTGAACGGCAAATTTACCCTGGCCGGCATCGATCCGGGATATGTCCGGCTGGTCGTTTCGTCGGTCGGGTATAAAAAATACACCTCCCCCGATGTGCTGGTCACCAATGCCTACCCGGTCTACCAGGATATCCCGCTCGATCAGCTGGTGGTGACCCTGGAAGCAGTGGACATCAAGCCGGCGACGGTCACCCGGAAAGAGGAAGCGCCTCTTTCCCTCCAAACCCTGACCATCCAGGAAATTGAGAAAAGTCCCGGGTCGAACCGCGATATTTCGAAAGTGATCCAGTCATTGCCCGGCGTCGCCCCCACGCTGGCTAACCGGAATGATGTCGTCGTCAGGGGAGGAGGCCCCAGTGAAAACCGCTATTTCCTGGACGGGGTGGAGATCCAGAACATCAATCATTTTGCCACCCAGGGGGCGTCGGGCGGTCCCGTGGGAATTATCAATGTGGATCTGGTCCGCGACCTGGAGCTTTATACCAGCGCTTTCCCGGCCAAGCGGGGAAATGCGCTCAGCTCCGTGCTGGAGCTTTACCAGGTGGACGGGAACAAGGAAAAATTCGGAGGAAGAATTACCGTTGGCGCCAGCGATTTCGGCCTCACCCTGGATGGCCCGATTACGAAAAACTCAACCTTGATATTCTCCGTACGAAGGTCGTATCTCCAGCTGTTGTTCAGCCTGCTGAAGCTGCCCTTTTTACCGACGTATAATGATTACCAGCTGAAATACCGGATCGACTTTGACCGGAAGAACCGGCTGTCGGTGATTTCCATCGGAGCCCTGGATAATTCGAAGCTGAACACCGGGATCAAGAACCCGGATGAAACCCAGCGGTACATCCTGGGGTACCTTCCCACTTACAAACAATGGAGCTATACCTTCGGCCTGGTGTTCAATCATTTCCGCAAAAAGGGCTATGACACTTATGTGCTGAGCCGCAGCATGCTCGACAACGAGGAAATCAAGTATCAGAATAACGTGGAGCTTCCCGACAGCCTGCTTTTGAATTATAAGTCACAGGAAGCTGAGAACAAGTTCCGGTACGAGGGGCTGACCGACCTGGTGGACTGGAAGATCACTTACGGGGCGGGCGCTGAATACGATGAATACACCAACCAGACGTACCAGAAGATTTTCCTGGCCGACTCGGTACAGACCCTGGATTACCGTTCAACGCTCTATTTCTTCAAATGGAGTCTTTTCGGGCAGGTCAGCAAAGATTTTTTCAACGACCGCCTGAACCTTACCCTGGGCCTCCGCATGGATGCCAACAGCTATTCCGGAGAAATGGACAACCTGCTCCGCCAGCTATCGCCGCGGTTCGTTGCATCCTATGCCCTGCTCCGGGATAAGCTTTTCCTCAATTTCAATACCGGCCGTTATTACCAGCTTCCTGCCTATACCACGCTGGGATTCCGGGATAACAATGGAACCCTCATAAACAAAGATCTCGGCATTCGGTACATTTCCTGCGATCATATCGTGCTCGGCCTGGAATATCATCCGAAGAAGAATTCCAAAATAACGGCCGAGGGGTTTTACAAATATTACAAACATTACCCGATGTCGGTCCTGGATTCCGTTTCCCTGGCCAGCAAGGGGACCGATTATGGGGTAGTGGGCGATGAACCCGTGCTTCCGGACTCCAAAGGGCGTGCTTACGGCTTTGAGCTCTTTTACAGGGATGCCGATCTGTTCAAGTTCAATATTATGCTCTCGTATACCTTCGTCCGGAGCGAATTCACGGATGCTTCCGGGGCCTACCTTCCTTCTTCGTGGGATAACCGGAACCTGTTCAACATTACGATCGGCAGGAAATTCAAATATAACTGGCAGGTGGGGGTGAAATGGCGCTATGCGGGAGGCGCACCGTATACCCCGTACGACCTGGACAAATCCAGCCGGGTTTCCGCCTGGGATGCCCAGGGGAAGGGCTACCTCGATTATTCAGAATACAACTCGCTCCGGCTCCGGTCTTTCAACCAGCTGGATATCCGCGTGGACAAAGGATTCTTCTTTAAAAAGTGGTCCTTGATGGTGTATGCGGATGTGCAGAATGTGCTGAATTATAAAGCACAACAGCCCGACTATTTGGTAAATACCCAACCGGACGGCTCGGTGGTGAAATATGTGGATCCCCAGGGCGTTGAAAGGTATAAGTTGCGACTGATCCCGAATACTATCGGAACAATCCTTCCTGCAGTAGGCATCATGGTTGATTTTTAAGAGGATCAACCGGGGCATTCAGAAAGCCTTCCGGAAGATCCGGGATCTGTTCCTGCAGACGATCGGGCGGTTGATCGACACCTTCGTGCCTGTCCGCTCCGGAGATATCCCGCGTACCAGCTCGGGCAAGATCCGGCGCTATAAGCTGGCGGACCGGTTCCTGAACCATGATTTTACTTCGATCGTAAAGATCTGAGAAGTTTCGATTTACGGATCCCCAATACCCTCTCGACCCATTTGATATTACCGGGTTTTATTATTCCGAACAGTACGTTACTGAATATGATATGACTCATATAAGTCATATATGCGGTACTGAGTTTCCGGGTTCTCAGCCATGTCAGATAAAATCTGCGTTTTACTTCAGAGGGTCTGTATAACCGGGCAATCTTCTTAAAATAATATTTCTGTAACTCCAGCCGCTCCATCTTATCCGGGTGAAAAACCAGTTGTCCCGAATCGTAAAATTTCCAATCTTCCGGATAATGATTCAGTTCGATGCGGTTTTCCTTTTCCAGCTGGTGAAAAAGTACTGTTCCGGGAAGGGGGGTAAGTAAGGTTGCCTGGATCGTATCTGCGCGGCAATGGCGCATAAATTCAATCCGGTTATCAATGGTTTCGTAAGTTTCCGATGGCCATCCGAAGATAAATCCGGCAATCGCACCGATCCCGTGTTTTTGGATTTTACGAAATACATGGTCATAATATTTACTTCCTATTCTCAGATTGACTTTTTTATTAGCCGATTTCAGCTGATCCTCCCGTTCCGTTTCGACCCCCAGGAAAATCGTTTTGCACCCGCTTCTGGCAGCGGTTCGTAACACCTCGTCATTATCGGCGATCGAAAGGGATGCTTCGCCAATCCATTGTTTTTTATGCCCGGTGGATTCGATAGCCGTGAACAATTCAATGGCCCGTTGCTGTGCCTCCCGGGTATTCCCCATCAGGTTATCATCCACAATGGCCACATATTTTTGCGGGATGTGTTTCCATTCTTCGATGATATCTTCGATCGGCCTGTACCGGTAATGATTTCCGTTAAAGGCCGTGACGGAACAGAAGCTGCAATTCATGGGGCAACCTCTCGATGTTTGAATGGATCCAAAAACATAGCCGGGGTGAAAGAGATCCCTGCGGGGATTGGGTTGGCGGATGATGGCAGACAATGATCCACGATATTCCCGTTTCAG
>DATJQF010000137.1:0-8451 GCA_035505995.1 Bacteroidales bacterium | reverse complement strand
CTCCGGGTTGTCATAGCGCAGAGGCACCGGGATCCCCATCATCGTGACTGCAAAACCGACATCCGAATAGCCGGCTGATCCGTTATGGAAAAAGGTGAGCGGATGGGTGACCGGCACTCCCGGGACCGGCGGAACCAGGTTTCCCGGTGAGGCCAGGTTGGACACGCCGAAACCGAACACTGCATAATAGGCTACCGGAACGGTAAAGGGAGTTACCTCGATGAAGGTATCGACCCGCTGCACCAGCGGAGCCAGCATCGAGAAATCCCAGGTAGTGTCGGCGCCGGTCTGCGTAAAATCAACCGGGATCAGGTTGGTCACGCTCAGCCGGAGGGTATCCCCCGGGGAAGGCAGGTCAGTCTGACCGATGATCACCTGGGCGCCGGTAATGCCCGGCAGAAGCAGGAAAGACAGGAAGGCGCACAATACCCTCATCTCATTTGTTTTTATTTTCCCGCTGGAAAAGCTCTTTCCAGTTGGTGAAATCCCGCTGGTAGGAAATCCCGACCCCCTGCGTGTAGGGGGAATTATTGTTCAGCAGGTCAACGGTATTCGTCCGGTTAAAGGCACGGATGCTGTAACGGCGGTTCTTGGTCAGGAAGTACTGGATATTGATGTCTCCCACGATGGTATTCGCCTTGGTACCCGTGGTGGTGCTTGTCGTGCTGGATTGCATTCCGAACAACCCGTCGATCAGTAGGCGGTCATTCAACAGTTGCGTGGAAAGCGCCACATCGAATTCCTGCCCGGTATTCTGGTACCCCGGCTTGTAATTGACGCCAACATTCACATTTTTCGACACCGAGGAGAGCCAGCTGCTCACCTGGTTGGTCAGCAGGGACAGGGAGGTGCCGCTGACATCGAACTGATCGAAGGCGGAGCCGGTGACCGGCTTGAACTGGTTCATCACCAGGATATAGATCATCTGCTCATTCATCTCCGATACGTTGGTCGTATCGATCGCCCCGTACACCAGCGTCTTCACATCCTCATCGACATTGGGCATGGAAAGGCTGAAGGAGATGTCCGGGTTCAGCAACTTTCCCTGGAGGTGCAGGATGCATTCCACCGGTACGCGGGTAGAGCTCTTGCTGGCATCCGCCGTAAGCCCGGCCAGGGGAACACGGGTCTTGTAGGCGGCGGACAGTGAGATGGTCGCATCCGTCGGGTCGCCCGACCAGGTGATCTTGCTTCCTTCCCGGATAACAAAATTCAGCCGGAGCAGGTTTTTCAAGGCAAAGAGGAAGGATCCTTTCTGAAGAGTGTAAGAGCCGGTCATCGTGAAATCCGAAGTCGGCGTGAGCCCCATGGTAATGTTCCCGGTGCCGTTCGCACGGATGTTGCCGAGCTGATCCGGAAAGAATACTTCCAGATCGGCGCTGGGTTTAACCAGCAGGGCAACATTCAGAGAAAGCCCTCCCGTAAGTACCCTGGGTACCCTGGGACCCCGGTTCAGCGTGTCCTGTCCGGGGTTCTCAAAAAGGATGTAGTCATTCTGGGAGATATCGGCTGTGGTGTTGATCGGGATCACCACATGCGTACCGCCGGTGGTGCTGGCTTTTACGGTAATTGACAGGTTATCGGGAGGGCCTGTGATCCTGACGGTCCCCGTGGCCCTGGCATTCCCATAGAAAATATTGTTTTGCGCATAGGTATTGCGGAACGCCGAGAAGTCCGTGTAATCGATCGACAGGTCCAGGGCGATATTCCGGAAGTAATGGTGAGTGATGGAGCCGTTCAGGAAGGCTTTGTGTCCCAGGGAATCGTAAATCGTAATGTTGTTGAAATGGAACCCGTTGGAATCGACAAGTACAGGATCGGCCAGGGAATACGGAACATTCAGGTAATTGAGCTTCAGTTCAGTCCGCATGAGCTGCAGCTCTCCCTTCATCACCGGCTTACGGAATGTCCCCCGGATGGTGAATTCGCCGGATGCCATGCCTCTCAGGCCCGACATGAACCCGGAGACAAAGGGATTGATCATCTTCAGATTGAGATTTTTCAGCTTCAGGGTGAAATCCAGCGTCGGGTCTTTCTGGGCCAGGGAAAAGCTACCTTCCAGGGAGAACGGAATATTGGTCCCGATATTCCCGGTATAGATGATGTCCGTCCTGACATCGAATTTATCGGTTGATTCATTATATCCCACGATGATGCGGGCATCCCCCAGCAGTTCCTTGTTGAATTTGAATTGATCGATCCGGAGATCCGAGATCACCGATAATCCCCGGTAAACATTGCTGAGCCGGATCGTCCCGCTCATGATCCCGTCTACATCCACGGAAGAATCTCCGATCAGGTGATCGGCATCCGAGATATCGAGATGATCGAAATAGGCTTCCAGGGTATCCGCCGGATCCCGGGAAATGATCCCGTTGAACCGGAGCACATGGCCGGTGGTGCTGAAGGCCAGGTCATGGATGTCGATCCTGCTTGAATCGATGGTCACCCAGTTATCCGGACTGATCTTCCAGTATTTATTGTCTGCATAAAGATCGAAGCGGTCGATCCTGATTTTCATGGCGGGATTCATGCCGAAATTGATATACCCGCCTATACGGCTGGTGTCGGTCCCGTTGAGGAACTCCAGCCGGTACAGGATGCTGTCATTCCTCAGATCGGAATAGAGCTCCACCGAGTCGAATGCCAGCAGGATGGAATCCTGTTCACTTCTCTTTTCCACCCGGAAGGTCTGGCACCCGGTCTTTATATTCAGATCATCCACCCGGCTGTCGGCATGAAGATACCATTCATCCAGGTCCATTCCGAAAATATGAAGCACCGGCGAGTATCCGTTCACCCGGATGAGACCTTTGCCCTCATCATAATAGCCCTGGATAAACGACCCGGAATGCAGCTCCAGGAAAGGCAGGAACATCTCCGTCACCTCCCGCGTATCCTTCAGGAAGATCCGGTAGGTGAACACCTGGTTGAAGGCGGAATGATGGGACATCAGGCTGTCGGAAAGCTTGAACGACACCAGGTAGTTGTTGATCAGGGTCGCCAGCGAAGGCACCATCTCCCGGAAATTAAAGGTTCCTTTAAAATCAGCATCCAGGTAATCGGAAGTGAGCTGGTACGTTTTCTTTCCGCCCGGGTCCTTCGAGGTCAGCAGGTGAAACTCATCCATCGTGAGAACTTTATCGCCTTCCTGGTACCGGGTATCGCGGATCAGGATCTCCCCGTCGATATCGTCCACATTCTTCGCCCTGAAATTGACATCCAGGTGGGTAGCCAGGTCGGTCACCGGATTCCTCTTCACGAGGTTCAGGGCATAAAGGTCCGCATGGCGTATATCGGCCAGGAACCGGTAAGACGGGATCGTGTCGCCCAGGTCGACCGTGCCGTTGAAATCCATCCGCAGATTGGGGTCATTGATATGCAGGTTGCCGTCGAATTTCCGGTCCGCCAGCGACCCCTTCAGATGCAGGTGCTGGTACATGTACCGGTTCAGCTGGATCGAATCCACCCAAACGTTCATAAGGAGGTCGGCATCCTTGAACGTAAATCCTTTTCCCCTCAGGTCGGCCCGGAAGGTGACGGGGCCCGTCAGCCGGCTGGTGCGGACCAGCTGGTTAATGTCCAGGTCCGCCACATCCAGCTCGCCGCTGTAAAGCATGGTCTTATTTTCCTTGTCCTTCTTCAGGGTGAGGTTGGTGTTGATATTCCCGATATCGGTGCGGATGTTCAGCTGGGCAATGAAATCGTTCCAGAAACCGGTATAATACCCCGCCACGCTGATCATGCCGGCATTGGACAGTAAGGCGGGCAGCGGGATTGAACTGCCTTCGATCGGCAGCTTCAGCCCGGCAACATCATCGTGGTTGGTCTCCAGCGCGAGGATGTGCAGGTCGGCGAAGGTATTCATCACATCGGGAAGCCCGTTGGAATGAATGTTGCAAAGCAGGCGCGTGCTTTTGCCGAATCCGATGCTGAAATCGACGGCCCTGAAGTTGTTCACCGTCCCATCCACTACGCCCGATATGTGGAACCGGTTCTTCATCTGGTACATCACCGGGGCATAGGGGCCGATATCCTGCAGATCGAACCAGGAGGGATGGATATCCGCCACGATCCGGACCTTGTTCAGAAAATCGGTATAGTCGTTCCACCGGTGATACAGGAAATCGAACGTGAGGTCCAGGTTGCAATGATCGGTCACCAGCCTCATCTTATGCGCTTTCAGGAATGCGGGGCTGACATGGAATTCCCCGCTCATCGCCCGGATGTTGAACCCCGACCGCTCCCGGGCCGACAGATGCCGGATGATCGCGTTCATGGTATCCCCTTCCGGCCGGAAGTCGGACATCACCAGGTTGATGTGGCTCACATCAATATTGGCATAATCCATCCCGACGGGCACCGCGGGCTTGTTCTCATCCTGGAAATGAAAATGAAAGTCGATCAGCTCGGTCATGGAGACGTCTATCTTCCAGGGTTTCCCAGGCTTTTTCTTCTCCGGCGCTTTCGTGGTATCGGATGAGCTGAAATAATCGATCAGGAACTGGAGGTTGAGCGTGGTGTCGCCTTTATGCGTGATCAGCTGGAACTCGCCCCGGTCGATGTACACCTTCCTGACCCTGAGTATTTTCCGGGACAGGCTGATCCGGCCCGGCACGACGCTGATCCGGTGGGCGGCGATCAGGTTGGCTCCCTTCAGGTCTTTTACCAGGAGATCGTCCAGCGTAAGTCCCCGCGTCAGCGACAGGTTGAAGCCCGAGATCCGGACGGTGGTATGCAGCTTTTCGGAAAGATAATCGGATGCCATACGCGCCCCGATCGTCTGCACCAGCGGGTTTCGCAGGATCGAATAAAAGGTGAACACCGTGGAAAAGAGGACCACGATACACCCCAGCACGATATGAAGGACCTTTTTTATGGTAATTTTGCGGTTTACTGCTTAAGAAGAACGACTCTATGCAGGTCCTTATTCTCGGCATCGAATCATCCTGTGACGACACCGCAGCAGCCGTGATCCGGGGGGATTACATTCTTTCGAATATCACCGCGGGTCAGGCTGTGCACCAATCATTCGGGGGAGTGGTGCCGGAGCTTGCCTCGAGGGCCCACCAGCAGAATATCATCCCGGTGATCCATGCCGCCCTGCAGAAGGCAAATATAAGTAAAAATCAACTTGATGCCGTGGCGTTCACACGGGGACCGGGGTTGCTGGGCTCGTTGCTGGTGGGAGCGTCCTTTGCCAAGTCGTTCGCCCTCGGACTGGGCGTTCCGCTCATCGAGATCGATCACCTGAAAGCCCATATCCTGGCTCATTTCATTCGCGACGGTTCGCAAACCAAACCGCCTCCCGCCTTCCCCTTTCTCTGCCTCACCGTCTCGGGGGGTCATACGCAGATCGTCAGGGTGGATAAACCTTCGGACATGAAGATCATCGGGCAGACGATCGATGATGCGGCCGGGGAAGCTTTCGACAAAGGCGCCAAGATCCTGGGGCTGCCTTATCCGGGCGGACCGGAGATCGACCGGCTGGCGGCGGAAGGCAATCCGGGTGCCTTTCATTTTCCCAAACCTTCCATCCCGGGACTGGACTTCAGCTTCAGCGGATTGAAGACCTCTTTCCTGTATTTCCTCCGCGACCGGCTGAAGGAAGATCCTCAGTTCACGGAGAAATACCTGGCGGACCTGTGCGCTTCGCTGCAATCCACCATCGTGGAGATCCTGATGCAGAAGCTGGAGCTGGCGGCCCGGGAGACCGGCATCCGGGAGATTGCCATTGCCGGCGGTGTTTCAGCCAACTCCGCACTGAGAAGAGCGCTGGAAGAAACCGGGAGCCGGAACGGGTGGAACACCTTCATTCCCCGGCTGGAATATTCTACCGACAACGCCGCCATGATCGCCATAGCGGGGTATTTCAAATACCAGGAAGGGGATTTCGGGAAACAGTCGGCCGCACCCTATGCACGCAGTCAGTTCTGACTTTCGTCGCCACAACATTCATAGGTCTTTTTCTTCGCCTTTTCCAGGGCTTCTCTTCCCTCGGTGAACGAGAACCACAGCAATCCGGCCGCCCCCAGCACATCGGCATAGGCAAACCCGGTGAATTCATAGACGGCGCTGGAGATCAGCACCACCACCGACATATAGATGCAGATCAGGGTGCAGCGGGAATCGGCCAGGATCGGCTCGGAATTAAGCTTTTTCCCCACCCGGTTCTTGGAGATCAGCAGCCAGAGCATGGCCACGATGGAAACGGAGGAAATGATCGTTCCCCAGAACGTGCTTTCCGGCTTATGTCCTTCGACCAGGTTCACGACGATCCCGGCCGCCAGTCCTACGGCCAGGACATAAAAGCCATATCCGGTGATCTTCAACGCACGGATCTCGAAATTGCTGACCGGGCTTCCGGGATTCATCCGGATCCGGATCACCATCTGCAGGATGCCGAAGCCGGAGATCGCCTCGATGAAGCTGTCGATCCCGAAACCGAAAAGGGTCAGCGTCTCGCCGGACACCCCGAAAAAGACGGATACCAGTCCTTCCACGATGTTAAAAACGATCGTGAAAACCGCCAGGTAAAAGGCGATCCGGTAATACTTCGATGGTTCGGCAGACATTTGGGAAAACTGTGGGATTACCGCGCAAAGTTACGAACGTTCCGGACGGATCATTTGGAATCGATCACCTCGAACTGCTCCTCGTCATTGCGGACCACGCTCTTCTGGAACCGGTTGTAATGATAGAGCCCCATCGGCTCCATCCCCTGGGGCATGTGGTAGGCGATATACTGGTTCATGAAAAAGTCGAAGAGGTAACTGGCATTCTTTTTCCCGGCATAGGCCGCCAGGTCGTATATATCGTCCACTTTCAACGAATCGATCTTATACGTGTACACCACGTCCCCGAGCAGGAGATTATTCGAGAACCGGCTCTGCAGCTCATCGGTGGCTGTAAAGGCGGAATAGAGGATCGTTTTGACCGGCCTGGAGGCATTGAGCTTGTTCACCTCGAACCAGCTTGAGGCATCCACTGCATTCAGCTCCACCCGTTTGAAATAGGTGGAATCCCCGAAATCCTCGCTGTCTTCAAATGGGTAAAAATATTCATCCAGCTCCAGCTGCGCCATATTCACCACATAGGACTGGGATTGGGCCCTGAGGAAACTCTCCAGCGATGTATCGAGATACACCTTGAATCCCAGCGTACGCAATTCATCGATGAAGTTATTGATATAGGTTACCAGGTATGCAGAATCGTCCACGTACCGGATGAACCGGCTCGACGCATAGAGTGCCGAGTCCTGCCGGGAAGGGGTCAGCGAATCGAAGCCGGGGATCACTTCTCCCTTATGGTTTTCCTTATAAAGCATATCCGTCGTGAAAAGCTGGATATTGATCCCGGAGGCGTTCTGGACAAAGGTCTTCCCGATCTCCTTCTCCGGCATGCAGGATGAAAGGAAAAGCAGGGACAGGATCGGAAGGAAGGACCAGGGCCGGTGAGTAAAATTTCTGTGCAAAACGTTTTTTAATTAGGGTGTTGACCGAGCAATCGCTTCCCGAAAGCTTTTCCGTAAGCAATGCATTTTTCTGTGGTTTCCTTATGCGGCGTGAATTTTATCATCAGCCCTTCATCAAAAAGGTCGAGCTTGAGGTTCGCCATGCCCGAGCTGATGATCTTCGCTCCTTCCCCGCTCCAGCCGTAGGAGCCGAAGGCAGCTGCCAGCTTCCCCCGGTCGCGGATCGGATTGATCAGCGCCAGGACCCGGTACACGGGCAGCAGGATGTTCTGGTTGAAGGTCGGGGATCCCAGGATGATCGCCGAAGAAGCTATAAGCTTCTCTTCGATTTCCCCAAGGGGCATCTTTTCAATATCACAAAGATCGACTTCAATTTCGCCTGCCTGGCGCAGTCCTTCGGCGATCTTCTCCGCGATCAGCTTGGTATTCTGATAGGCCGAAACATAGGCGACAAAGACCCGCCCGGATTTCTGCGCCGCTATCGCTTCCCGGGCATATTGCTCCGTGAGCTGCACCCATTTTCTCCAGTCCGACCGAAGGATCGTGCCGTGACCGGGGGCTATCATACTTATATCCAGCGGGCCGATCTTCTCAATGGCGTTGAGCACAAACCGGCTGAAGGGTTTCATGATCACATCGAAATAGTACCGGAAGGAATCGCTGAAATCGCCGGTGACGTCATCAAACATCGCTTCGTTGCAATAGTGCTCGCCGAATCCGTCGCAGGTGAACAGGATCTTCTCCTCCTCGAGATAGGTGAACATCGAATCGGGCCAGTGAAGGTTCGGCGCGCTGATGAATCTGAGCTTTTTATTTCCCAGATCCAATACCTGGCCGTCTTTGACCACCAGTTGCGGAAAATCGCGGCCGACCAGGTCTTTCAGGTACCGGATGCCGTTCCCGGAACTGACGACCGTGGCGTGCGGCGCGATCTCCAGCAGGGAGGCCACACAGCCGGAATGGTCAGGTTCGGTATG
>DATJQF010000136.1:0-16686 GCA_035505995.1 Bacteroidales bacterium | reverse complement strand
GCCCAGGTAGCCCGTATACCCGACAAACAGGAAAGCCAGGAAGAACAGGCCGATCGAAACATATTTCAGGTTGGACTCATCCCTTTTGACGTAAACGATGATACTCCGGAATGAGGTCGCTACGATGATCGTGATCAGCGTCAGGGTGGCAAACAACTTATGAGTGGCCCGGAGATCCCCTGCTTCGCCTTCCATCGTGCTGGTAAGGAAATAGCCGGTGCCCCAGGCGGCGATGGCGGCCAGCATGCCCAGGATAGCCAGGTAATAGCCCATCCTGGAAAGGCATTTTTCTTTTTTGAAGAACAGGCTCACCAGATCTGCCAGGAAACCGACCATGATAATGGCGATGGGGAAATGGGTCACCATGGGATGAATGTGACTCACGTCAAATAATTCCAGGTAGGAAAGATAGCTCATAGCCCATTATTTTAAACAAATATAAGGAGAAATACACAATGTTGAAAAAAAAGATAAAATAGTGGGATTATTCAGCATTATCAGGCTTTCCGGGGCATCGCCGGTAAAATACTTTTCAACATCGTACCGGCCGTTTTCGTTTTAGGTAATTTTACCCCATGGTTGATTTTATCCATCTTCATGTCCATTCCCAGTATTCGATCCTGGACGGCGCCTGTAAGATCCCCGACCTGGTGGAGAAAGCGGTCCGGGACGGGATGAAGGGAGTCGCCATCACCGATCACGGGAATCTGTTCGGGGCGAAGATCTTCCATGAAGAAGCCGGACGGCATAAGGATTTCAAGCCCATCATCGGCTGCGAAACCTATATTGCCCGGCGATCGCATCGCGACAAGTCCGAAGTGGTGGACCGCAAAGGCGATCACCTGATCCTGCTGGCCCGGAACCTGACCGGGTACCAGAACCTGAGCCGGCTGATCTCACTTTCCTGGATCGATGGGCATTATTACCGTCCCCGGGTCGACAAGGCCCTGCTGCGGGAATATCACGAAGGATTGATCGCCTCCTCCGCCTGCCTGGCCGGGGAGATCGCGCGGAGCATCCAGGACGGCGCCCTGGACAAGGCGACCCGGGCGATCGAGGAATATAAGGAGATCTTCAACGGGGACTTCTACCTGGAGCTGATGCGGCATCCGGCCACCGATCCGACCCGGGATATCACCGTGTATGAACGGCAGCGGAAGGTCAATGAAGCCCTGGTAGCGCTTTCTAAAAAGACCGGGGTGAAGCTCATCGCCACCAACGATGTCCATTTCCTGCAGGAAAGCGACGCCGACGCGCACGACCTGCTGCTGTGCCTGAATACCGGCAAAGACCTGGATGACCCGACCCGGCTCCGCTACACCGGGCAGGAATGGTTCAAGACCCGGGCGGAGATGGAAACCCTGTTCTCCGACCAGCCGGAAGCTCTCAGGAATACCCTGGAAGTCTATGAGAAGGTGGAATTCTACAGCCTGAACCGGGAGCCGATCATGCCCGACTTCCCCCTTCCGGAAGGGTTCACCGACCCGGATGAATACCTGCGCCACCTGACCTACGAAGGCGCCCGGAAACGCTATCCCGCCATTACGGAGGAATTGCGCGAGAGGATCGAGTTTGAGCTGGAGACCATCAAGCGGATGGGATATCCCGGATATTTCCTGATTGTCCAGGATCTTCTGCGGGCGGCGCGGGAGATGGATGTCTCCGTCGGCCCCGGCCGGGGCTCCGCCGCCGGTTCGGTCGTAGCCTATTGCACCCGCATCACCGATATCGACCCCTTGAAATACAACCTGCTCTTTGAGCGCTTCCTGAACCTCGACCGGATCTCCATGCCGGATATCGATATCGACTTCGACGAAGACGGGCGGGAAAAGGTGCTCAAATGGGTGGTCAACAAGTACGGGAACGACAAAGTGGCCCAGATCATCACCTTCGGTACCATGGCCGCCAAGATGGCCATTCGCGATGTGGCCCGGGTCCAGAAGCTCTCCCTCGACAAGGCCAATTACCTTGCCAAGATGGTGCCCGAACGCCCGGGGATCTCCCTGAAGAAAGCCTATGACGAGGTGCCGGAGCTGAAAAAGGAGCGTAACTCGGAAGGCAAGCCCGAATCGGAAACGCTCAAGTTCGCGGAAACCCTGGAGGGTTCCGTCCGCCATACCGGCATCCATGCCTGCGGCATCATCATCGGCCGCAGCAAGCTGATCGATTACATCCCGGTGACCACCTCCAAGGATTCGGATTTCCTGGTCACCCAGTTCGACGGCAAGCATATCGAGGAAGTAGGGATGCTGAAGATGGATTTCCTGGGGCTGAAGACCCTGGCGATCATCAAGGATGCCGTCAATAACATCAGGCGTTCCAAAGGCGAGGACCTTGACATCGAGAATATCCCGTTCGATGATCCGATGACCTACCAGCTGTTCAGCCAGGGAAAGACCACCGGCATCTTCCAGTTTGAGTCGGACGGCATGAAAAAGCACCTCCGCGAGCTGAAGCCCAACCAGATCGAGGACCTGATCGCCATGAACGCCCTGTACCGGCCCGGCCCCATGGAATACATCCCGCGCTTCGTGAACCGGAAGCACGGCCGCGAGAAGATCGAGTACGATACCCCGTTGATGGAGAAATATCTCAAGGAAACCTACGGGATCACCGTGTACCAGGAACAGGTCATGCTGCTCTCGCAGGAACTGGCGGGGTTCTCCCGGGCCGAAGCCGACAAGTTGCGGAAGGCCATGGGGAAGAAGATCGAGTCGGAAATGATGGACCTGAAGCCGAAATTCATCGACGGCTGCCGCTCCCGCGGGATCGCCACGGAGACCGTGGAGAAGATCTGGAACGACTGGGAAGCGTTCGCCAAATATGCCTTTAATAAATCCCACTCCACCTGCTATGCCTTTGTGGCCTACCGCATGGCCTACCTGAAAGCGCATTACCCGGCCGAGTTCATGGCGGCGGTATTGAGCCGGAACATGACCGACATCAAGGAGATCACCAACTTCATCGAAGAGGCGCGCCGGATGGGGCTCCGGGTGCTGGGTCCCGACATCAACGAAAGCGAGCTTCCGTTCCGGGTGAATAAGAAAGGGGAGATCCGCTTCGGGATGGCAGGCATCAAGAATGTCGGGGAGAATGCCGTGAACAGCATCATCGAGGAGCGGAATAAAAATGGACCGTTCAGGGACATTGTCGACCTGGTCACCCGTATCGATCTGCGGTCGGTCAACAAACGGAGCCTCGAGTCACTGGCCAGGGCAGGGGCTTTCGACAGCTTTGAAGGGACCCACCGGGCGCAGTACTTCTGCAAGCTGCCGGGAGAGGAAGGCATCTTCCTGGAAAAGATCCTGCGGTTCGGTTCCGATTACCAGGCCCGGGCCAGCTCGACGCAGCACTCCCTGTTTGGCATGGAGGAAGCGGTACTGAGCCCCAGGCTGGATCTTCCGGAATGCACGCCCTGGACCAAGGCAGAGCAACTGAAGGAAGAGAAAGAGATCATCGGGTTTTTCATGACCGGGCACCCGCTGGACGATTTCCGCCGGGAGCTGGAGAACTTCTGTACGACCGGCATCCAGGATCTGAACGCCGACCTGAAAAGCTTCAAGGGCAAGGAGGTCACCTTTGCCGGGATGATCACGGCGGCGGCCCACCGGACGGGGAAGACCGGCAAACCTTTCGGCTCGTTCACCGTGGAAGATTATTATGATTCCATCCAGCTGACGCTGTTCTCGGAGGAATACCTCAAGAACAAGCACTTCCTGGAGCCGGGACGGAATGTGTTTCTCAAAGCCCGGGTGGAATCCCGCTTCGATGCCCCGGAACAGATGACCGTGCGGGTCGGCAGCATGATCCTGCTGGAGGAGGTCTTTGAAAAATTCACCAAAGCGATCACCCTGGTCATCCCGATCGCCGCACTGAACAAAGAAATGACCGATTTCCTTTTTTCCAGCGCCAAAGCGCATAAAGGGAAATGCCCTTTCACCATCCAGGTGACCGACGAAGAAGAGAAGATCTGGTCGGAAGCGCCCGCGAAAAAGTTCCGCGTGGACCCCAAACCGTTCCTGACGGAGCTCGAATCCTTCCCGGAAATAAAATGGAAAATCATATTCTAGAATAGAGATATGAGTCGTTCGATTTGTTAACTTTGCACACGAAACCGGCCAACCTTAATCCCCAAGATATGTTAGAGAAATTCACCGATTCGATCTTCGAAGAAAAAGTACTGAAATCAGACAAGCTGACCCTTGTTGATTTTTCCGCCGAGTGGTGCGGACCCTGCCGCATGGTGTCGCCGATCATTCACGAGCTGGCTGCGGAATATGAAGGCAGGCTCCAGGCCGGCGAAGTGAACGTGGATGAGAATCCCGGGATCACTACAAAATACGGGATCCGCAACATTCCTACGGTATTGTTCATCAAGGACGGGAAAGTGCTCGACAAGCAGGTCGGCGCCGTCCCGAAATCGGTGTTCAAAGGACTGGTGGAGAAGAACCTCTAGGTGGATTTTCGCTGTTTCGCTATTTCACTTTTTCGCTTTTTAGCTTATGTCTGCTGAACTCCAAACCGGCCGCCTCGAACAGTTCAAGTCCCTGGAGTTCCTCGCGCGGCAGGTGGTGGAGGGATTCATCACGGGGCTCCATAAAAGCCCGTTCCATGGCTTTTCCGTTGAGTTTGCCGAGCACCGGCAGTATAATACCGGCGAGTCGGTCAAGAATATCGACTGGAAGCTCTATGGCCGGACCGACCGGCTGTACGTCAAACGGTTCGAGGAAGAGACCAACCTTCGCTGCCAGGTTTTCATCGACAGCTCCTCTTCTATGTACTACCCGGTGATCAAGGATCCCGGTCCCGACAACCTGAACAAGATCACCTTTTCGGTTTATGTGGCGGCGGCCCTGATCTACCTTTTCCGCCGGCAACGGGATGCAGCAGGCATCAGCATCTTCTCCGACCGGGTGGAGCTGCATACGCATTCCCGCTCCAGCTCGGTCCATCATAAATATCTTTTCTCGGAACTGGAGAAACTGCTTGTTCCGCTCTCCCCCGATGCGCGCAAAAAGACTGCCGCCGCACAAGCGATCCACGAGCTGGCAGAGCGGATCCACAAGCGCTCGCTGGTCATCATCCTGAGCGATATGATGGAGAACTCTGCCCGTACCGAAGACCTCTTTTCTTCGCTTCAGCACCTGAGGCACAACAAGCACGAAGTCGTGCTGTTCAACGTCGTGGATAAGAATAAGGAGCTCGATTTCGATTTTGAGAACCGTCCTTACCGATTCGTGGACCTGGAAAGCGGGGAAGAGCTGAAGACCTATCCGTCGGGAGTGCGCGAGCAATACACGCAGGCGATCCAGGCCTATCGCACCGGGCTGAAGCTTCGCTGCGGGCAATATCTCATCGATTACGTCGAAGCCGACATCAACCAGGGGTTTGAGCAGGTCCTCCTGCCGTACCTGGTGAAGCGGTCGAAACTCTTTTAGTCCTTTTACCAGGTCGCAGCGGACTGACGATCTCAAATATCCCGATCCGGGGATCCGGGAATGTTTATTCCCATATTCCCGGATGATACAAGTGTTGCTCCTGCGGGGGTTGGGGGATGAGGTGCATTTTTGCTACTTTTGCACTCTTAATTTTTAAATTGCTTACTTCATGGACCTTGCCTCCAAATACGATCCCAATATTGTTGAAGACAAATGGTACGCTTTCTGGCTGGAGCATAAATTTTTCCACTCGGAGCCGGACGGCAGGGAGCCGTTTACCATCGTGATCCCTCCCCCCAACGTGACGGGCGTCCTTCACATGGGGCATATGCTGAACAATACGATCCAGGACATCCTCGTACGGCGGGCGCGCATGCAGGGAAAAAATGCCGAATGGCTTCCCGGCACCGACCATGCCTCTATCGCCACGGAAGCGAAGGTCGTGGGGATGCTCAGGGAAAAAGGGATCGCGAAGAAAGACATTTCCCGCGAGGAGTTCCTGAAATATGCCTGGCAGTGGAAGGAAAAACACGGCGGGATCATCCTGGAGCAGCTGAAAAAGCTGGGCGCCTCCTGCGACTGGGACCGGACCTGCTTCACCATGGATGAGGCAAGATATGAGTCGGTGATGAAAGTGTTCATCGACCTCTATGAAAAAGGACTCATCTACCGCGGCGTCCGCATGGTCAACTGGGACCCGAAGGCATTGACCGCCGTATCGGACGAAGAGGTGATCTACAAAGAGGTGGATTCAAAGCTCTATTACGTCCGGTATAAGGTGGAAGGAACGGCGGACGATTGGATCGTGATCGCCACGACAAGGCCCGAAACGATCCTGGGAGATACGGCCGTTTGCGTTCACCCGGATGACGAACGTTATTCGGCGCTCAAAGGGAAGAATGTCCTGGTTCCGTTGATCAACCGGCCCGTTCCCATGATCTTTGACGAATACGTGGACCGGGAATTCGGGACCGGCGCGCTGAAAGTGACCCCTGCACACGATATCAACGACTATAATCTCGGGCTGAAATACAACCTGGAGATCGTGGATACCTTCAACCCCGACGGGACGATGAGCGAGGCTGCGCAGCTCTATATCGGGGAAGACCGGTTCGCGGTCCGGAAAAAGATCACGAAGGATCTTCAGGAGAAAGGGCATATCGTCAAGATCGAGAATTACAAGAACAAGGTGGGCTATTCGCAGCGTACCGACGAAGTGATCGAGCCCCGTATCTCCCTGCAGTGGTTCCTGAAGATGAAAGAGCTGGCCAAGCCGGCGCTCGACCTGGTGGAGAATGACACCATCCGCTTCTACCCGGCCAAGTACAAGAACATGTACCGCAACTGGATGGAGAATGTGACCGACTGGTGCATCTCCCGGCAGCTCTGGTGGGGACACCGGATACCGGCCTATTACCTGCCGGACGGAAAGATCGTGGTGGCTGCATCCAAAGAGGAAGCCGTGCAAAAGGCGAATAGCGGATCACGGATTACGGAGTACGGAATTCAGGATATCCGGCAGGACGAAGACGTGCTCGACACCTGGTTCTCCTCCTGGCTCTGGCCGATCTCGGTATTCGACGGGATCCGGTTCCCGGAGAACCAGGATATAAATTTCTATTACCCGACTTCGGTATTGATCACCGCCCCCGATATCATCTTTTTCTGGGTGGCCCGGATGATCATGGCGGGGTGGGAATACCGCAAAGATATCCCCTTTAAGGATGTATATTTTACCGGGATGGTCAGAGACCGGCAGGGACGGAAGATGTCGAAATCGCTGGGCAATTCCCCGGAGCCGCTGGAGCTGATCGCGAACTATGGCGCCGATGCCGTCCGGGTGGGGATGCTCCTCTGTTCGCCGGCCGGAAACGACCTGTTGTTCGACGAATCGCTCATCGAGCAGGGAAGGAACTTCTGCAACAAGATCTGGAATGCGCTCCGGCTGGTGAAAGGGTGGGAGGTGGATACGAAGCTGGTGCAACCGGAGGACCACCGGATCTCGATCCGCTGGTTCAACTCGGTGCTGGCGGATGCCTTGCGGCAGAATGAAGAGCTGTTCGGAAAGTACCGGCTGTCGGAGATCCTGATGAACCTTTATAAGCTCGTTTGGGACGATTTCTGCTCCTGGTACCTGGAAATGATCAAGCCGGGTTTCCAGCAGCCGGTCGATGCGACGACCTATGAAACCACCCTGGGGTTCTTTGAAAAGCTGGTGAACCTGCTGCACCCGTTCATGCCATTCATCACAGAAGAGATCTGGCACCTGTTGCGGGACCGGGACGCGAAGGATTCCATCCTGTTCGCCCCGGTACCTGGAATCCCGGAAAGCGAGCCGGAGCTGATCACGAAGTTCGCTTTCGCGGAAGAGGTGATCATGGCGATCCGCAATGTCAGGAAGGAGCGGAATATCCCGTTCCGGGAGCCGATCCGGGTCCTGATCCGGAAAAACCTGGGAGAAAAGCCCGACACCACCTTCGACGGGGTCGCCTCCCGGCTTTGCAACATCACGGAACTGGGATACACGGAGGAGAAGATCCCCGGCGCACTTTCGTTTATCGTCCGCACGACCGAATTCTATATCCCGCTGAAAGCCAAAGTGGACGCCTCGGAGGAGATCCGCAAGCTGGAAGATGAGCTCGAATACACCCGGGGATTTCTGAAAATGGTGGAGCAGAAGCTCGGCAATAAGAAATTCACCGACAGCGCCCCCGAGAAAGTCGTACAATCGGAACGGAAAAAGAAATCCGATGCGGAAGCCCGCATCCGGGTGCTGGAAGAGCAGATAAAGATGTTGTCAAAGAAATAGTCTCTGCCTACAGGACTACCAGCTTGCCGCAACCCGATTCACTACCCGCCGTCACCCTGTAAAAATAGGTTCCCTGGGGAAGATCCGACACCGTGACCGGGATTCTCTGGATCCCGGCCGGCAAATCTTTATCCGGAACCGCTTTTACCAGCTCTCCGTATACTGTAAAGACTGCGATCTGAACCCGTTCCTGCTTTTGAAGTTCAAAAGTGAGCTGGGTCACACCGGAAGCCGGGTTCGGGAATGCTGTCAGGATCATGCCTGAGCTGGCCGGGGGATTTATACCGACCGTGATATCTGATGCATCATACATTGCGATGCCTTTGCCGCCGCTCCCTTCGGCATTCCACACAAAGGCGACGTCATTCCGGATCGGATCATAGCCAAGCTTCGGGTAAGGTAAGGAAAGGTTCATGTCGTCGTTATACCGGTCGGACACGACGATCCAGTTGTAGGGTAGCAGCATATTCATATCCTGGGCAAGGCATCTGAGCTTCTGGTTCCCGGATTCATTATAAAAATAGGTGGTGAAAAAATAGTTATCCGACGAAAAGAACTTCATATCGGGTTCAACGGCATTGATGGACACATTCCCATCCACGCTCGTGATCGACCAGTTCAGGGTATTCACGGCTTCCGTGTTGAACAGACCCACCTGGTCAAAATTGTTGATGTCCCCGTTATAAGCCCGGTCGAACAGAATGATCTCCGTCAGGTTACCGGAACTGTTATCCAGGTCGTTGTTCTGGCAGGCTACGACCGGGTTCCTGCAATAGCTGTCGGAAGCGCCGATCATGTTGTCCATCCGTTCGGGGGTGGTGAACGCGGAGCTGAAAAACGGATAGGAATGTGAAGACCAGATCTGGCCGATGTCATTATCGAAGCCCAGACGCTCTTCCCAGGCGGCATAATACCCCCCGTCGGAAAAAGTATGGCACCGGCCATAGGCCAGGGAGACATTCCGGGTGAAGTTGGAGGTGTATTCGAGAATAGTCTTACCGTCCAGGGAAGTGCCGCCGTTTGAAGAAGACATAAAGATGACTGAATCCATCGCCAGGCTGTATTTCGTGTACACCAGCCCCATGCTGTAAGGGGATGCCCCGGTGGCGGGATTCATAAAATCGGAAGCCAGGGAAACATCGTTGAAGGTTTCCGGTAAGGTAACCGTCACATGATACAACTGGCTGATCACAGACCCGTTCATGTCATATTTTTTAAGGGTCAGTTCACTATATCCGCTGATATCGTTCTGAGCGACGGTGGCGATGTAAAGCCGGATGCCTTCCGCAGCCGTTTCCGTTACCAGCAGGTCGATGGCCACAATATACCAGTTCGTTCCCAGCGTAGTGTAATTCTGCAGGTACCAGTCGGCACCCTGGTTGACCGACCGGCGGATCTCCCAGCGCATGTTGGATCCCTGGTCGACCGTATATACGGCATACATGACGCCTGAAGTGGAGATATCCAGGCAGGCCTGCCGCTGGTTTTGCGTGGCATCGTCGTGTATGATCACATCCGTTCCCCCGGCGATTCCGGGGCCGCCGGATTTAAGCGGAGCGTGCGGGCCCATGGAAGGCCTCATCTGTGCCCGGGTTGCCACATGGCAAAAGAATGGCAACAGGAGCACCGTCAAACAAATGAGTATGGATCTTTTCATAGGAACCATTTTAAAGGGACAGGAAATTATGAGCCCTGATTGATGAACTAAATGTAAGAAATTTTAAGAGGCAAGTCAAGTTCCTGATCTTCCGCTGCTTCGTTTAAAATCTTTCCCGGAGCCCTGTTCCCTCAACTTTCCTTATTTTTGCCGGTATATTCATGGTTTCAGGATGGAGCTAGATCATACTACAAAGTACATTTTGCAATCAGTGCATTCCGGCAGCACCTTTCCCGATACCGGATGGATCCTGGATGCCCCGGGAGAGCAGACCCCGACGCTGGTCAGGGCCATTTATGAACAAAAGAAACTTACGGTGATGGATGACGGATTCGGGATGTACCGTTTCGCCGACTGGCTCCCGATCCGAAGGATCCTTCATGGTTCCTCAGCCCCGGTCACGTATAAAAGCCGGGGGTTGGCGGCCGAACTTGGCCTGGAGGAACTGTACATCACCTTCAGCGGATACTGGCCCGAGCGAAATGCGATGATGCGGACCTGCTCCTTTAAGGAAACGGAGGCCTTTTCGGTTTGCGCCCGGCTCGACCCCGATATGATGAAAGTGCTGGTGGTCGCCTCCGCCGGCAACACGGCCCGGGCTTTTGCGAGGGTCTGTTCCGACAACTATATTCCCCTGCTGCTCTGCGTGCCGAGATGCGCGATCCGGAGCCTCTGGTTCGACCAGCCGATCCGCGACTGTGTGAAACTGGCAGTGACAGCCCCCAGGGGCGATTATTTCGACGCCATCGAGATCTCCAACCAGGCTTCCTCCCTCGACGGTTATCTTCCTGAAGGAGGTGCAAAGAACATTGCCCGCCGCGACGGGATGGGTACGACGGTCCTTTCGGCCACTACGCATATCGGCCGCATCCCCGATTATTATTTCCAGGCGGTCGGAAGCGGCACCGGGGCCATCGCGGCCTGGGAGGCAAACCTGCGGCTGATAGAGGACGGCCGGTTCGGAAATCACAAAATGAAGCTCGTGCTTTCGCAGAATATCCCGTTCCATCCGATGTACGATGCCTGGCAGGCTGGCTCCAGGGACCTTCTTCCGCTGGATGACGAGGTGGCCCGGTCGAAAGTGGAGAAGATCATGGCCCAGGTGCTGTCAAACCGCCGGCCCCCCTTCTCACTGGCCGGCGGGGTGTATGATGCACTGGCCGACACCGGAGGGGAGATGATGCTGGTCGCCAACGACGAAGCCTTTGCCGCCGCCGATCTTTTCGCCCGGACCGAAGGCATCGATATCCATCCCGCGGCGGCGGTGGCCACTGCGTCGCTGGTGCATGCCGTCAGGGATAACAGGATCCCTTCAGGTTCCGTGGTCATGCTGAATATCACGGGGGGCGGCGAAGAGCGGTTCAGGAAGGAAAATAAGCTGTACTTCCTTAAACCCGTGGTCAGGTTCGGCATGCATCCGTCGAAAAAGGTAGTGGAAAGGAAACTGGGGGAGTTGTTCACCGCCGACTGGAGGAGAAGGAATTTCCGGAGAAAGAGCTCAGGAGTGGAGATCGAATAGGCACGGGTCAGGGAAGCGCGTCGTACACCAGCTCGGCGATATCCCTTACTTCCACGGGGGCAATCTTGCTAAAGGTTTTCTTGCACAACGGACAGGAGGTGACCAGCATCTCCGGATTATTTTCCATTAAGTTCTCCACGGCCTGCCGGGTGATCTTATCCCGGGCAGCCTGGTCGATGTTCAGTACGCCGAGGCTTCCCCCGCAACAGAGGGAATCCTTGTCATCCTCCTGGACTTCCACCAGGTCGGCGACCTTTCGCAGCAGCTCGCGGGGCGATCCGTACAGCTTCGAGCCGCGGCCGAGTTCACACGGATCATGATACGCAACTTTCCGGAAACAGGTCTGCAGGGGGATCTTCCCTTTCTTCACCAGCTCCAGCAGGTACTGGGAATGGTGGAGCACCGGGATCTCGAGCCGGTACTCCTCCCGGAAGATCCGGTAGCAGATCGGGCAGGAGGTCACCATCAGGTTCGCCCCGGTCCGGCGGATCCTATCCCGGTTGGCGTCCATCAGTTGCCGGGCCTGGTCCTCCTTGCCGGCAAGCTGAAGAGGCCGTCCGCAACATACCGAGCCGTCCCGGTCGAGAAAAACATAAGGGACGGCCGCCGCACGAAAGATCCCTTCCACGGAACGGTGAATGGCAGGCATCAGGTGGGTCATGCAGCCGGCAAAATAAATGACCTCCGCCCGGGGAACAGGGTTGTCGGGCAGGTAAGAAAAATCGGAGAACTGCTGTTTTTTAAACTTTTTCCGCTGGATGACCCTGAGTGAATCGGTGTTAATGCCGACCGGGCATATTTCCTGGCATCTCCCGCAAACCAGGCATTGAAGGGCCTTGTCGGCCCTGACACTCTGGTTCCGGATCGTTTCGATGAAATATACCGACTGGATATCCTGGATGCCGGCCGCCGTGTTGAGCTGGCACACATCGATGCACACCCCGCAACGGGGGCAGGAGAAGACTTCTACCTCGGAAAAGGACGAAGCTTCTTTTTTCGGTCCGATCCCGAAATTCCTGAAAAAGATCAGCAGCAGCTCGGTCGGGATATGCATGTAGCGCGAATAGGGGAGGGTGACAAAAAAGATCCCGAGCACCAGGGAATAGAGCCACCAGAAAGCGTAGGCTATATCTTTATCCGAAAAGGGCCACAGGTAGGCAAGCAGGTTCCCGAGGTGCTGGGATATGAATCCCCCGCCATATCCGTAGGCTCCGGCCGTAAAGCTCTCCGCCAGCAGCCGTGCCGGGAAGATCAGCCACAGGCAGGTCAGGGCCACCCGGTCGGTGAGCTGGTGCTTCGTGGTTTTTTTCATCCCGAACCAGCGGGAGCGGCTTCGCTTGATGATGGCCAGCACCAGTCCGCTCAGGATAAAGAGCAGGATCAGGTCCATCGAGAACCTGAAAAACCCGGGGACCGTGAAGATCTCGAACGGTAACACCCGCTTGTCGTGAATAAAGAACTTCAGGAATATCGGGTAATACGGGGGGTTGACATAAAGCCCGCTGTAGATCCTCGATTCCATGTTCCCCATCAGGATGAGCAGCAGCCACCCGAAGGCGAAGCTCATATGCATATAGCCCAGCAGCCTGTTCCTGCGGAACATCCTCCGGTGCAACAGGCTTTCGAAAAAGATCTCCCGGAGCGCCAGCAACAGGTTCCGGCTCCTCAGTCCCTTCCGGAATCGCGAACGGTCTTCCTCCTCCAGTCCGGCAATCCAGCGGCTGAATCTCCGGCTTACCGATGCCACCAGGAAGATCAGCCCGAGCAGGAAAGGAAGGACAAAGAGGTTAAAGGTCATAGACCGAATATTTCGATGGCGTCCTGAATCGAGACGATCAGGTTCCTCAGGTTAACGCCCCTGGGACAGATCATCTGGCATTTACCGCAGAGCATGCATTTGGCGATCTCTTTTTTCAGCGCCGGGGTTTCCGCCCTGCGCAGGAAAGTATGGACCCGCCGTATGTTGAAGTCGACGAAATGGCCGGCGGAGCAGGTGGCGGTGCACGAGCCGCAGCCCATGCAGATATTGATCGAGGGCTCCTGAGCCTTCAGGTACTCGATGACCTTCTTATCGTTCAGGTCATAGTTGATCTGGCGGTCGGGGTTTATGGTGTAGCCGAAGTTTTTCACTATTCTCTTTTCACAATTCTCTTTTCATTCTTCGCTCTGCACTAATCCTTCAACCTGGAGCAATACTCCTTCGCCGCGATCGCCGCCGATCGTGCATCGGCCAGCGAACCGGACACGGAGACCGGGCCTCTCACCGCTCCCGCAATGAATACTCCTTCCGCTGCCGTCACGTTCGGGCGCAGGTGCTCGTCGAGGGAGTTGAGGAAGCCATCTTCCCCGCAGGGAATGCCGGCCATTAATGCAAGTCTTTTGGTTTCTGCAGAAGGAACGAATCCAACCAGCAGGATCAGCATATCCACCGTCATTTTAAGGGGAAGGCCGGTGAGGGTGTCCTCCACCTTGAGCAACAGGGAATGATCCGGGTTCTCCACGGCTTCCGAAAGGCGTCCGCGGATGAACTGGATCCCCCATTTCTGCTGGGCTTCGTAGTACATTTCTTCAAAATGACGGTCGAACATCCGGAGATCCATATAAAAGCAGAAGACGTCGGAAGCGGGCAGCAGCTCCTTGATCTCGATCGCCTGCTTGACGCCGGTCACGCAGCATACCTTGGAGCAATAAAGATTCCCCGCTTTCTCATCGCGGGAGCCGACGCAATGTACGATGCCGACCCGTTTCACCTGGATCCCTTCCAGCAGGTTCGGCTGCCGGTTCTTCTGGAAAAACTCCTCCAGGTCGGCCGAAGTGATCACATTATCGTAGATCCCGAATCCGTATTCTTCCTTTTTCCGGGCATTGAAGAGTTCAAAGCCGGTTGCCAGGACCAGGGCATCGCCATCAAACTTTTTTCCATTCTCCAGGGAAACCGCATACCCTTTTCCGTTTTTCCGGATGTCGCTCACCCGCGACTCCAGGTGGACGCTGATCCCGTCCTTTACCTGATCTTCCAGGAAGGCAAGCACCTCTTCGCTGTTTCTCCGGTTGGGAAAGAGACGGTCCCATTTGCGCACATGACCTCCCAGCCGGTCCTCTTTCTCCAGGAGGGTCACCTCCAGGCCGGAGGAAGCGAGTGTCTTTGCCGCCTCCATGCCGGTGATCCCGCCCCCGATGACGATCACTTTCTTACTCATGTCCCTCTGCGTAAAATTTCAGGAAGCCGGGCGCTTCCGGCCGGCCGAGGTCTTCCCCGTTCCCGCCCCGGAACTTTCTTTCAGGATCGTAAGGTATGCCGATCTTATCCAGGAACGGCTCCGCGGGGACCTGGTGGACCTGTAGCCCGAGGTCCCACGGATCGTAGCCAAGCACCAGACCTGCAAGCTCTTCGTAAGTCATTACCGGGATCCCCTGTCCATCCGGTCCATAGGTCTTTCCTTCCATCTCGGAGATGGCGTATTGCCAGCGGTCGAGGAACATCGGGCATCCCGGGCAGTTGGTGAGGATCATGTCGGGATGGTAAGGCGCCATCGACTCGAATTTCTTTTTGGAACAGGCCAGGGAGAAGCCCCGGTTGGCCTGCACCAGGTATTGCCGGAACCCGAACCCGCAGCAGTGCCTGCGTTCCGGGTAATCGATCACTTCGCCTCCCCATTCCTCGATCATGCCGACGAGAACATAGGGGTATTCCGCTCCTCCCACTCCTTTGCTGGGGAACATCTTGGAATAATGACACCCGATGTGCTCGACTATCTTTAAAGGTTCCCCGGTGATATTATTCACCAACCGGTATTTCGCTTTATCGGCTATTTCCTTGCGGAACCGGAAAATGACGTCGCTGGCATGGGCAAGGTTTTTCGGCTTTTTGAATTCTCTCCGGGTTGCTTTGTAGAGATATTCCCGCGCCCGCTCCTCCACTTCCGGGAAATGATGCCAGGTTTCCAGTATCTCCGAATAAAGTCCGAAGGAAGTGATGCAGGAGGTCACGAAATTCTCATAGCCGGATTCGGTCATCAGGGCGAACTGCCTGGCTACCATGGTCATGGCTGTATCAAAAGGAACGATATCGGAATGATAACCTATCCCCGAGCAGGTGGTATGAGCAGCATTTTCATATAGGTCCCTGCCCAGCTCCTCCTTCAGGATCCTGAGGAACGTTTTTTCCGAGGCAGGGAAAAAATTCTGGCGGACGCAGCTCCTGACATAAAAATACCGGTCATCGGCAATCTCTTTCTGGTAGTCGTTCCAGATCAGCTTTTTCCCCTCAATCTTCATCTCTTCTTGTATGTTCCGGCGCCTGAGCCGTGTAAATGTGACGGATATATTCATTATCCATCCCGGGTCCCAGCTCCAGTCCCATCTCACCGGCTTTCTTTTCAGAGAACTCCTCAATCTTGTTGAAGCGCCCGGTCGCCCCGGTCACATCGAAGATCTTACGCAGCTCCTCCAGGTCTTCGTCCGGGATCTTCCGAAGAATACCGGGTCCCGTTTTCCGGTAATTGGCGCCCAGCCGGTCCATCACTTCTTCCAGGTGAGCATGCTCCCATTCCCAGACAGGACCTTGTTCGGGATGCAGCGCCGGATCGATCTCCGAGGGGAAAAGACAATACCCGTATTCCAGCAGCCATTTTCCGACGGTGCGCTTGATGGCCAGCTGCTGCCTCCCTTTTTCGGATTCCGTGAAAAAACCCAATTCCTGGGACAGGGCCCGGAGGGCGGTGATCAGCAATCCGGGAGCGTTGCCCCGGGGACAACGGGTCACACAGGACATGCATTCCCCGCAATACCAGATCTCCTCGCCCTTGAGCAGGGCTTCGATCTGTGCGTCATCTTTGGTCTGGAGAATATCGACGATCTTACGGGGCTGGTAATTATAGAATTCGGCAGCGGGGCAGATGGCAGTGCAGGTCCCGCAGTTCAGGCAGGCTTTCAGTCCTTCCACAAAGCGGATATCTTTTGTCAGCTGCTCGTAAAGGTGCTCCATAAGGTATCAGGAATGGATCCGGCTGATCCGTGTCAGGACAAAGGTAAAGAAAAAGTATCACTTTTCCGTGAAAACGTACTGCAGCAGGTTGGCTCCCATCTGCAAGGCTTTCAGGCGGGTAGCTTCCGAATCCTTATGCACTTCCGGATCCTCCCAGCCGTCGCCCAGGTCGCACTGGTAGGTGTAATAGAGGATCAGGCGGCCCTGCCAGAAAAGTCCGAACCCCTGGGCGGGCTTTCCGTCATGCTCGTGGATCTTCGGCAGTCCGTTCGGAAA
>DATJQF010000135.1:0-4011 GCA_035505995.1 Bacteroidales bacterium | reverse complement strand
CAGGAGCTGGGTAAAGTGACCCCCAACGAATGGACGATCGATGCCACCTACTCCCGTAAATTCGCCCCGATCGTATCCGGCGCCATCGCACTCCGGTTCATCTATTCGAACCTGGTTCCCGTGGATTACACCTCCTATAATGTAAGGCCCGGAATCTCCGTCGCCGGCGACGTGGCGGTTTATATTCATAAGGAACTTGAGATCAAGGGACTGGAAGCCGCCTGGTTCAACTTCGGCCTTAATATCTCGAACATCGGAGCCAAAATGTCCTACAGCAGCAGCTCGGTGCTCCGCGATTTCATCCCGACCAACCTCCGGCTGGGGCCCTCCTTCACCATGGATATTGACCAGTACAACCGGCTCAGCTTCAATATCGACCTGAACAAGCTCCTGGTTCCGACCCCGCCCATCTATTCGGATTCCTCCCATGACATCATCATCGCGGGAAAAGATCCCGATGTTTCAGTCCCGGCAGGCATGATCCAGTCTTTTTACGATGCACCCTGGGGATTCAAAGAGGAACTGGACGAGATCAACGTAGCGGTCGGGGTGGAATACTGGTACAACAACCTGTTCTCCATCCGGGGCGGCTACTTTTACGAGTCGAAATATAAGGGCAACCGCCAGTTCTTCACGCTCGGCGCAGGACTTCGGTACAACGTATTCGGACTCGATTTCTCCTACCTGATCCCGGTCAAGAGCAACAACCCCCTCCAGAATACGATGCAGTTCACGCTGCTGTTCAATTTTGAAGGTGCGGGCAAGAAGGACAAGCAGGGGTCCAAAGAGGGATCCTCCAAGCAGAATTAATTCCTGTTTTTCGATATGGACTTCCGGATCGGTTTCGGTTTCGATACCCACAGGCTGGAAGAAGGAAGGGATCTTCTTATCGGGGGGATCCGGATCCCGCATGAGAAAGGTGCTGCGGGTCATTCCGATGCCGATGTGCTGATCCATGCCCTTTGCGATGCCCTGCTCGGCGCTGCCGGCCTGAGGGACATCGGTCACCAGTTCCCGGATACCTCGGAAGAGTTCCGCGGCATAAATTCCGGGATCCTCCTGGAACGGACCCTCGGGATGATCCGGGAAAAAGGATTCCGGATCTCCAACCTGGATTCCACGGTGGTGCTCCAAAATCCTAAGATCGGGAAATTCATCCCGGATATGGTTGAGCATCTTTCCCGGCTGCTGGAGATAGGGCAGGATCGGGTTTCCGTGAAAGCCAAGACCGGCGAGAAGCTGGGATTTATAGGCCGTGAAGAAGGGGTTTCCGCCTACGCGGTCGCACTGCTGCTGCACGATTGACGGGTGATCCGGTCCGGGTGACCCTGATTCCTTATATATAATTTAATTTGTTGAACCACAGGGAGTTGAAAAAAATTCAGATCCGGATTTTTTTACTTATAAATTTTTGCTTTATTTTACATTAAATTTAAAACAAAAGAATATTATGAAAAAGGTTTTACCGTTTCTTCTCGTGCTGATTTCCATGGCCTCTTTCGGCCAGAAGCAACTTTACTTCGGGATTGCAGGGTCCGGCATTTCCCCGTGGATCATCAATCAGAACAATTATGGCGAGCATGACCTCGATTACAAGGTGATGTTCTCCTGGGCGGGCAGTATCGATATCGGGTTTGATTTCAACAAGCATTTTGGCCTGAAAACGGAAGTCGGCCTGGCCCAACTTGGGCAGAAATATTATAAGGACATCAGCGGTCAGCCGGATTCCACCATCAACCGGCAGGTTAAAATGAATTACCTGATGGTGCCCCTGCTGTTCAAATACCGGACCGGAGGGAACGTGGTACGGTTTTACCTGCTGGCCGGTCCGCAGTTCGGATTTTTGATGAAAGCCACCCAGACCTATACCAAGGGGAACGGTCCCATCCCTCCCTATTACAACGAAGAGAAACATGATTCGATCGTGATATCGGAAAGCACCATCACCGACCGCTATAATTCATTCCAGCTGTTTTTCAGGATCGATGCCGGGGTTGAGTTCACCGTGGCGAAAAACCTGGGATTGCATGTGGGACTGACCTTGAACTACGGCCTGCTGGATATCAATGCACCCGACTGGCAGCTGAAGGACGCCGACGGGAATTATAATCCTTCCTATAATGCTTACGGAGGATTGAATTTCGGGATCACCTATGCGATCCCTGTCGGGAAGAAATAAACGGTACCTGTAAAATCGCAGGGAGGATCCTGCGCCCGGAAAGCGGTTCTGATAACAGGGCCGCTTTTTTGGTTATGTAAATTCTTTTCCATAATTTTGCACTCCGTTTTTTAAAAAACCAAATAACTCTAAATTCTGAAAAATGTTTAAACAGTACGAAACCGTTTTCATTATGACTCCCGTTTTATCTGAAGAACAGATGAAGGAAACGGTAGAAAAGTACCAGAAGTTTCTCAAAAGCAAGGATGCCGAGATCATCTATGAGAACAACTGGGGATTGAAGAAGCTCGCCTATCCCGTGCAGAAAAAATCGACCGGATTCTATCACCTGGTCGAATTCAAGGCCGACCCGACCATCATCCGCGACTGGGAAGTGATGTTCAAGCGCGACGAGAAGATCCTGCGCTTCCTAACGGTAGCCCTCGACAAGCATGCCATCGCCTACAACGAGAAGAAAAGGAACAAGGCAAAGGCCGAGAAACCGAAAGAAGAATAAACCGAACAGAAACGATTTAACACACCACCCGATATGGCAACACAACAGAGCGGAGAGATCAAATACCTGACCCCGATCGCCGTCGATACCAAAAGAAAAAAATACTGCCGGTTCAAGAAAAGCGGCATTAAATATATTGATTACAAGGATGCGGATTTCCTGCTGAAATTCGTGAATGAACAGGGAAAGATCCTGCCCCGCAGGATCACGGGAACTTCCACGAAATACCAGCGGAAAGTGGCGCAGGCCATCAAGCGCGCCCGTCACCTGGCCCTGATGCCTTATGTAGCCGATCTTTTAAAATAAGGAGGGGACCATGGAAGTGATTTTAAAGCAGGATGTGGCCAACCTGGGCTACGCCAACGAAAAAGTCAATGTAAAACCGGGATATGCCCGGAATTTTCTCATCCCGAAAGGACTGGCGATCCTGGCCACCGAGACCAACCGGAAAGTCCTGGCCGAGAACCTGAAGCAGAAGTCCTTCAAGGAGGATAAGATCCGCAAGGAAGCGGAAGAGCTCGCCAAAGCCCTGAAGAACGTCACGGTGAAGATCGGCGCCAAAGCAGCCGAATCGGGACGCATCTTCGGTTCCGTGAATGCCATCCAGATCGCGCAGGCGCTGAAGGACCAGTACCGGTTCGAGATCGACCGGAAAAAGATCCACGTCGACCAGGAGCATATCAAGGAGCTGGGATCCTATAAGGCGAAAATAGTTCTCCACAAGGACATCCAGGTGGAGATCGGATTCGAGGTCATTGCAGAATAGTTGCTTTCCCGTAATCAGATAAAATTCATCCGGTCGCTTCGTGAGAAAAAGCACCGTGAGTTGCACCGTTGCTTTACAGCGGAAGGATCCACCCTCGTGACGGACCTGCTGCAAAGCAGCTTTCCGGTAAAGGAAGTGCTTGCTTCCCGCGAATGGATATCGGAGAACCAGTCCCTGTTATCAGACACCGGAATTCCGTTGACACAGGTCACCCCGGCGGAAATGGAACGGATCACGACCCTGACCACGCCGTCGCCGGTCCTCGCGGTGGCAGGGATCACCGAGCCGGCGCTTCCCGAAAGGATCGGGGAAACGGAACTGGTACTGATGCTGGATGATATCCGGGATCCGGGGAACCTGGGAACCCTCCTGCGCATCGCCGACTGGTTCGGCATCCGGTTCGTGATCTGCTCCGAAAACACGGTGGATCTGTTCAATCCCAAGGTCATCCAGGCCTCCATGGGTTCAATCGCGAGAGTATCCGTGGGATACCGGAACCTGCAGGAATATCTTGAAGCAGCCGGATCTTCCATACCGGTCTTCGGGACCTTCCTGGAAGGAAATAATATC
>DATJQF010000134.1:0-7679 GCA_035505995.1 Bacteroidales bacterium | reverse complement strand
GGCCCCAGGTGGTGACGGCTTTTCAGCACCTGCGTGATCTCATCCGAGGCCTCCGGGATAAGCGCTTCGCTTTTCGCCGAAACCATGATGCTGTTGATGTAGGTGATGGTAAGCATTCGCTCCTGGACGGTCGAGAACGGCGCGATCACAATATCATCCTGGTCCTGCCCCCAGGCATTCTGCCCTTTCTGGGCCATCATCCCGATGATCTTGAACGGGATCTTGTTGATGCGGACCATTTTTCCCACCGGATCCGCCCCCTCGCCGAAAAGATTTTTCGCAACGGTCTGACCCACCACGCAAACCTTGGTCGCACTTTTTTCATCGTTCGGGCCCCAGATGCTGCCGCTCTGGATTCCCAGCTCCCGGATGGAGAAATAATCGCTGTTGACCCCGAAAACAGAGGTCCTCCAGTTCTGGCTGCCGGCGATGAGCTGTCCGCTCGTCCGCACCTGCGGGGTGGAATACATTACGGCCGGGCACATCTCCGAGATGGCCTTGTAATCGTCATAGGAGAGTTTTACAGAACTACCGGCTTCCGATCTGACCCCCGCGACATTGCTGGCCGACGGGAAGATCGTCAGCAGGTTGGTGCCGAGGCTGGAGATCTGCTTCTGGATACTTTCCTTGGAGCCCTGCCCGATGGCCAGCATGGCGATCACCGAGGCTACGCCGATGATGATCCCCAGCATGGTCAGGAAGGAGCGCATCTTATTCTTATTGAGCGACCGCAAGGCCGCCTTCAGTTGATTCAACAGTTTCATAAGGCATCCTCCTCTGCTATTGCGGGAAGGTGTTTCAGCTCTTCCCGCGCATCCTTTTGCTTATCCACCGGGATGGACTTCTGGATCTTCCCGTCGCGGAAGATCACGTTATATTTGGTATACGCCGCAATGTCCGGCTCGTGGGTCACGATCACCACGGTGATCCCTTTCCGGTTGAGCTCCTGCAGGATCGCGATCACCTCCACGCTCGTCCGGGTATCCAGGTTGCCGGTCGGCTCATCGGCCAGGATGACCACCGGATGGTTGATCAGCGACCGGGCGATGGCCACGCGCTGCTGCTCCCCTCCCGAAAGCTGGTTGGGAAGGTGGTGGGAGCGGTCGGCCAGACCGACCAATTCCAGCGCCTCCATGGCCCGTTGCCGGATCTCTTTCGAATGGATCCTGGTATTGTACATCAGGGGCAGCTCCACATTTTCCAGTGCCGATGTTCTCGGCAACAGGTTAAAGGACTGGAACACAAACCCGATCTTTTTATTGCGTAAATGGGCAAGCTCGTCTTTGCTCTGTTTGCTGATGTCCACCCCGTCGAGGTAGTATTCCCCCCGGGTGGGGACGTCCAGGCAGCCAATGATATTCATGAAGGTCGATTTCCCCGAACCGCTTTTCCCCATGATCGCGATAAAATCGTCATTCCGGATATCCAGGTCGATGCCCCGCAAGGCATGGACCTCGAGATCCCCCATCCGGTAGATCTTGACCAGGTTCCTGATCGTGATGATGGTGTCGGCCATATTACCTCCCTCCCCTGCCTGCCGCGGGTCTGCCGAATTGCGGCATGAACGGGCTTTGCTGCTGGGTAGCGGCGGCCGCTCCGGTGTTTATCATTCCGATCACCACTTCATCTCCTTCCTTTATCCTCCCGGTGACCTGCGTATAGCTGCCGTCCGTCAGCCCCAATTTTACCCGGTAAGGGATCAGCATATCATCCACTTTGATCCAGATGAAGCCGATATCCCCCCAGTTCCCCCTGTTCTGGCCTTTGGCCTGGGTGCCTCCCGACCCGTAGCCCGAAGGAGCGCCGCTTCCCCCCTGTCCGGTATAACCTCCTCCCCGTGAAGCCTGCCCCGAACGGTTTCCCTGCCCCGGGGATCCTCCCTGCGCCGTCATTCCTCCCTGGCCGGCCGCTCCGCCCAGCGGGGTCGCTCCCCCCGATTCCCGGGTACCTGTTCCCTGGCCGGGTCTGTGCCCGCCTCCCTGCATCCACAGGGTGACTTTTTGCTTGACCGAATCAGGCCAGACCTTCATCATCTTCGTCATAAAATCCTGCGGGGGATTGAAGCGCAAAGCACTGGCCGGAATCCTCAGAACGCTGTCTGCCTCCTGGATCTTCACGGTGATGTTGGCGGTCATCCCCGGCAACAGTTTCATATCCGGGTTCGGCACATCGATGATGACGGTATAATTCACCACGTTCTGGAGGACGGTAGGCTGAAGCCGGATCTGATATACTTTCCCTTTGAAGGTAAGGTTGTCATAGGCATCTACGGTGAAGGCAACGTCCTGGCCCACCTGGATCTTCCCGATATCCGCTTCGTCGATACTGGCCTGGACCTGCATCTTGGTCAGGTCGTTCGCAATGGAAAACAGCGTGGGGGTATTGAAACTGGCTGCTACCGTTTGCCCGACATCCACGGCCCGCGATACCACCACGCCGGACACGGGGGCCTTAATGGTTGCATAATGGAGGTTGATGAGCGCCCGGTCGAGCGACGCCTTGGCGGAAAGGGCATCTGCCTTGGCACTTTCATAATTGGAATACGCCTGGTCGTAATCGGCCTGGGCCATGACCTTGTCGTTGAAAAGCTGTTTGGTCCGGTCGAAGTTGCGTTTCGTCAGATCCACCTGTACCGTGGCCTTATTCAGGCTGGCCCTGGCATCGGTAACGGCCGCCGCAAGGAATGTGGTGTCGATGATGGCAATCACCTGTCCTTTCTTTACCACGGAATTGAAATCCACAAAGATCTTTGAAATGGTCCCTGAAACCTGTGTACCCACCTGTACGGTTGTGTCGGCGCTCAGGGTCCCGGTGGCGGTCACCACGACCTTGACATCTCCCCGCTCTAATTTGGCGGTCCGCCACTGATAATCATTTTTTTCCCTGGTCCGCAGAACAAAGTAACCTCCAATACCCGCGATTACCACGATAACTGCAATGATTAGCCAATATTTCCTTTTCATTTTTAATTTATTTATAGAATCTTGTTTCTGGTCTCTGTTCTTTGGTCTATGGTCCCAGGTCTGCTATCCTGTACCTCCTGCCTCTTCAATCCTCCTTCCTACCTAAAACGTAATTTGCTTGCCTATGTAAAAGTCCAGGATCTTGCTCTTGAAAACATAGTCATATTTTGCCTGGATCATGTTCGACATGGCCTGGTTGTAATTGTTCTTCTCCACGAGGTAATCGATGGCGGTCACCAGTCCCACATTGAATTTTTTCTCGATGCTTTTATAGGACACCTCTGCGGATGTCAGCTGATCCTTGGTGGCGCTGTATTTATTGATCGCATTCTTCAGATCCGTGGATGCCTGTTCAATGTTCTTTCTCAGCTGGTTCTTGGTGTTTTCTTCTGACAGCTGCACGTTGAGCGCATTGATCTTTGCCCGGTCGACATTGCTTTTATACAAACGGTTGCTGTAGATCGGGATCGAAAGATTCAGTGATAATCCTGCGCCGATGTTATCCCAGAGCTGGGTAAAAAAGGGATCTTTGTTCGGGTTCACCTCGGAGGAGCTTGCGCTTGAGGTCGCAAAATTTGTCGAAATGTTCCCTCCCAGGTTCAGTTTTGGCCAGTATCCCCCCTTGTTGATCTGGACGCCCATCAACGCACTCTGGGTCCGCAGGCTGGCACCGGCTATTTCGGGTCTCACGGACAGCGCCTTCTGGAAAAGTTCTTCATGGCTGCCACTGATCAAAGCCGTCGGTTCAATTATTTCAGGTTTGACAATATCAAAGCTGTCCATGACCGGTACTTCCATCAGTTGCATCAGGGTCACTTTTGCAAGATCAAGCTGTCCCTGGTCATTGACCACCGTCAGCTTGTCCGTAGCCAGCTGGGCCTGTATCTGGTAGAGATTAAGTTCCGGGACAAGTCCGGCATCCACCTGTTTCTGGGTCCGGTCGACCTGCGCTTGCGTGGCTTCTGCCTGGCCTTTCGCGGCATCCAGGATCTCGTAAGAGAAGAGGACCTGCAGATAGGCCGAGGTGATGTTCAGGATCACCTGGTTTTTCGTCGATTCGATATCGTAGTTGCCTGCATCCACCAGTACCCCGTTCTGCTTGATGGTCCGTGAATTCTGAAGGCCGTTGAACAGGTTCAGGCTTGAACTGACGCCGAAATTGGTGGAGTTGTAGGTCTGCACCACATACTGGTTCGTGGTCGGGTTGATGTTTTTCCCGAAATTCCCGCTTTCATTCACACTGGCCCCCAGGTCGGGGATCTGGTTCGCTTTCGACTGCTGCAGGTTCACTTTATTGGTCTCATTGGCCAGTCGCGTCTGGTTCAGGGCGATGTTCCTCCGGATGGCGGTGTCCACACACTGCTGAAAGGTCCAGGGCTTTTGCTGCGCCTCGATACCCGGACGGAATAAAAGGCAAAGGAACCCTGCTATGGCGGCTATTCGCTGGATATTATTCATGGGTTTTATTCGTGTTGATCCTATTAAAAAATGCTTCCCGGTAATGCATGCTGATCGGGATCTCGCGGCTTCCGACTTTGATATGCCCCCGTTCGATGAACAGGATCTTCCGGATATTGACGATAAAGGAGCGGTGCACCCGGATGAACGCAGGGGCGGGAAGGATCTCCTCGATCGCTTTCATGCTCATCAGGGTAATGACCGGCCGCTCCCCGGCAAAGATCTTGACATAATCTTTCAGTCCTTCAACATAAAGGATGTCGGCCAGGTTGATCTTGACCAGCTTGTAATCCGACTTTACAAAAATGAAATTCCGGGCGGGATCTGCCGCCGGTCCTTGTGAAGCGGGCAGACGGTCGCGGAGCCCGAGGAAATCCTGCGCTTTGTTCACTGCCTTGAGAAACCTGTCAAAGGAGAACGGTTTCAGCAGGTAATCGATCACATCCAGCTCGTATCCCGTCAGGGCATATTTTTCATAGGCCGTGGTGAAGATCACCAGGGGCTTCCGGCGCAGGCTTTTCAGGAACTGGATCCCTGATATATCCGGCATCTGGATATCGAGGAAGATCAGGTCGATCTCCTCTTTCCGGAGGATCTCCATCGCTTCCAGGGCGCTCCTGCATTTTTGCACCAGCTCCAGGAAGGGCACTTTCCGGATATTGTCCTCCAGCAGGTCGAGCGCCAGGATCTCGTCATCGATGGCCAGGCAGCGGATCATGAGGTAAAATGGATGATTAATTCCACATTATATTTCTGTCCGTCGTCGGTGATGGAGATTTGATGGTTTCCCGGGTAAAGAAGCTCCAGTCTCCGCAGGACGTTTTTCAGGCCAATGCCGGAATCCGTGGCGGCCGGTGCATCCTTCTTACGGTAAACGGAATTCCCGGTCCTGAATTGCAATTCCTTTTCGGCGATCTTCAGGGAGATGTCGATGGTTGAATCTTCCGCGTAGCTGATGCCGTGCTTGAAGGCATTTTCAACGAACGGGATGAGGAGCATCGGCTCGATCATCAGCATCCCGGGAGATCCGTCGATGGCAAACCGGATATTCACCTTATCGGAAAGCCTGAGCTGCTGCAGCTCGATATAGTTCTTCAGATACTCGACTTCTTTTTCCAGGTTCACCTTTTCATCCTTCGATTCCGAGAGCATATACCGCATGATCTGGGAAAGCCTGATGACGGCGTTCTCGGTGTCGTCCGATTTTTTTCGCGCCAGCGAACAGATATTATTCAGGATGTTGAACAGGAAATGAGGATTCACCTGGGACTTCAGGAAGGCCAGCTCCGACTGGAGCTTTTCGTTCTCCATTTCTTTTTTTTGCTTGTCCGCCTTGAACCATTCGTTCGAGATCCTGATGGCGGTACTGACGGCAAATACAAAAAATGCGGGAAAAAATGTGTTGAGGAATAATCTGCTGTAATTCGAATGATGCCTGCCGTGGACTTCAGGACGCAAGCCGGCAAGGTCAAGGCCATAGGCATACAACACGTTCACGGTGGAGACGAACAACAGGGTTCCCAGCACGGCCAGCAGGAAAAAAAGGATCTTTTTGCGCAGGAACAATCTCGGGATCAGGAAATAGAAATTGAAGTAGAACCATCCCGCCAGCAGCGCGAATGTAAATCCTACCCTCAGCATAAAATCGATATTCAGGTGCTGCCGCTCGTCGATGAATGGAATGAGAAACAATCCCAGCCATACCAGGACATGGATGGCCACCGTAACGAACTTTGATCTTGAAATCATGGCTGCAAAATTATCCAAAACCTCCGGTTCCGGCTGATGTTTTAGACCAGCCGGCATATTTTAATGATTAACCGTCTGTATTTCCCGACCAATGGAAGCGGATGCATCCGGCCCTGCCGGATCAATCTTTACTTTTCTCACGGGAATTTGTATTTTCGTACGGATAATTACGGCTGAAATAGCGATGCTGAACCAGAAGCTCCAGCAACGGCTGATCCAAAAGCTCTCCCCACAACAGGTGCTCGTGATGAAGCTCCTGCAGGAGCCTGTATTGTCGCTGGAGCAGCGGATCAAGCAGGAAATTGAAGACAACCCCGCCCTGGAAGAAACCCAGACCGAGGAGGATGAGCGCGAGCTGCAGACCGAGGATCAGCTTCCCGATTCCATTGAAGGGGATGAGGATGAATTCCGGGAAGAAGCGGAGGAAGAGACGTCGCAGGAGGATTTTGGCTTTGAGGATTACCTGGAGGAGGAAGATAACCTGGACTACCGCATCGCCGCCAGTAACCGCAGCCCGGACGAGGAAGAGCGCGAGATCCCGATGCCTTCCCTTACCAGCTCCCAGGATTTCCTGCTGGGTCAGATCGGTTTGAGCGGGATGAATGAAAAGCAGTCGGCCATCGCCGCCATGATCATCGGCAACCTTGATGAGGCGGGGTACCTCCAGCGGGACCTGCAGGCTATTTCCGATGATTTTGCCTTCAACCAGAACCTGGAGGCCACCCCTGAGGAGATCCTGGAAGTGCTCCGGGCAGTCCAGCTTTTCGATCCTCCCGGGATCGCCGCCCGGAACCTGCAGGAATGCCTGCTCCTGCAACTGGAGCGCAAACCGGACCGGACCCCCGCGGTTGAACTGGCCACCAGGCTGGTGAGGGATCATTTTGCCGAGTTCAGTAAAAAACATTTCGACCGGATCCTCTCCAGGCTGAAGATCCGGGAAGAAGATCTGAAGGATGCGGTAGCCGTGATCCAGTCGCTTGACCCCAAGCCCGGCGTGGCTATTGCCGACCTCTCCCGGGAAAGCAATTATATTGTTCCGGATTTCATCATTACGAGCCATGACGGGAGCCTGGAACTCACGCTGAACGCCCGCAATGCTCCCGAGCTGAACCTGAACCGGGAATACATCGATATGCTCAGGAGCTATACCGCGTCAGGGAAAAAAATGAATTCAGCCGACCGGGCCGCCGCGGCTTTTATCAGGCAGAAGCTGGATGCGGCAAAAGGATTCATCGATGCCATCCGGCAACGGCAGGATACTTTATATGTCACGATGAAAGCGATCATGGACTTCCAGAAGGAATATTTCCTTTCGGGGGATGAAACCAGGCTGCGGCCCATGATCCTGAAAGATATTGCCGGGATCATTCACATGGATATCTCGACCGTATCGCGGGTGGCGAACAGCAAGTATGTGCAGACGCCCTTCGGCACGTTCCTGTTGAAAAGCTTTTTCTCGGAGTCGATGCAAAACACCCGGGGAGAAGAGATCTCTACGCGGGAGATCAA
>DATJQF010000133.1:0-3609 GCA_035505995.1 Bacteroidales bacterium | reverse complement strand
GCTTGTGGGGATAATGGTCACAACTTATTCATAATCCGTAATCCGTAATCCGTAATCCATAATCCATAATTCGTAATCCGTAATCCCTAATCCGTAATTTATGGTACTAGGTTTTTCTCCCTGCCCCAATGATACCTTCATCTTCGACGCCCTGGTGCACGGTAAGATAGATGCGGAGGGCCTCCGGTTTGATTGGTTCATGGAGGATGTCGAGTCGCTGAACCGCAGGGCGATGAAAGGAGACGGGGATGTGCTCAAGGTGAGCTACCATGCCTGGCTGTACCTGCAGGATAATTATGTCCTGCTGGATTCCGGCAGCGCTCTCGGGACGGGCAACGGTCCCCTGCTCATTGCAATGAAAAGCTATTCACCGGAAGAACTGGCGGGTATGACGATCGCGATCCCCGGAGAATACACCACTGCCCACCTGCTGCTCAAGCTGGCCCTTCCAGGCGCAAGACTGAAAAAGATCCTGCTCTTCAGCCGGATCGAGGAAGCGATCCTCAACGGGGAAGTGGATGCGGGCGTGATCATCCATGAGAACCGGTTCACCTACCAGGACAAGGGACTCGTAAAGATCATGGATCTGGGGGAATGGTGGGAAGTCCGGACCTCGCAGCCGCTTCCGCTGGGGGGCATCGTGGCTAAGAAAAGTCTCGGTTTTGAAACGATCCACCGTTTGAACCGGGTGATGCGGCGGAGCGTGGAGCAGGCGCTGAAGGATCCTTCCGGCGCCATGCCCTTCGTGCGGTGCAACGCGCAGGAGATGAACGACGAGGTGATGATGAAGCACATCCGGCTCTACGTGAATGAATATACCGTTGATCTGGGAATAAAAGGAAAAGAAGCCATTAGAACACTGGTCGAAAAATTTGAACAAAGAGGATATGGATTAACCGGATCCGTGCAGAGGTATCCGTGAATATCAGTTCCGATCCGTGACATCTGCGTTCTGATCAATATGGAAAACAATCTCTCTGTCACCGCCCTCGAAGCGACCTTCCGGCTCGCTTTATCCAAAGGCCTCATCCGCGAAGAGGACACCCTCCTCCTGTTCCATGACCTGGAGCACCTGCAGCAGCGCGCCGGGCTCCTCAAATCCGCCTTCCCTCCGCAAACCCTTCATGCCGTCGCGATCAAGGCCAACCCCCTGATCCGCATCCTGGAGCTGATGAAGCCCTGGGGGACCGGCATCGAAGCGGCCACCCTCGGTGAAGTGCACCTGGCGCTGGAAGCCGGCTATCCTCCGGAAATGATCGTGTATGATTCCCCGGTCAAGACCCCGTCCGAGATCGCCTTTGCACTTTCCGCGGGGATCCACCTGAATATCGACAACTTCTCCGAGCTGCAGCGGGTGGAGGAGTACCTTAGGGATCACTCCTCCGCCAGCACCCTTGGGATCAGGATCAATCCGCAGGTAGGCACCGGCACCATTGCCGAATCGAGCGTGGCGGGCGAATATTCCAAATTCGGGATCCCGATCCGGAATAATAGAAAGGAGCTGAAGGAAGCCTTCCTGGCGAACGAAAAGCTCACCGGGGTTCATCTGCACGTCGGATCGCAAGGCTGCGCGATGGAGATGCTGGTGAAAGGCATCGGCATCCTGTATGAATTTGCCGAAGAGGTGAACCGGGCCGCAGGCACCGGCCGGATCCGGACCTTCGATATCGGCGGCGGATTGCCCGTTTCCTACCGGCAGGGATCGCAGCCACCTTCGATGCAGGACTACGCGGAGGCCATCCGGAAAGAATTCCCCTCGCTCTTCAGCGGGAAATTCAGGCTCATCACCGAGTTCGGAAGATGGATGCATGTCAATGCCGGGTGGACCGTCAGCCGGGTGGAGTATGTAAAGCATGACCCGGGCGTCAAAACCGCCATGATCCATGCCGGGGCCGACCTGTTCGTACGGGAATGCCTCAACCCGTCCGACTGGCACCATGAATACTCGGTACTCGATCCCAAAGGAAACCTGAAAACCGGCCGGGATGCCCTCTTATGGAACCTGGCCGGTCCGCTTTGCTTTGCCGGCGACATCCTGGCCAGGAACGTGGCACTTCCCCCCGTGGAAGAGGGCGACTGGCTGGTGATCCACGACACCGGCGGCTACACCTTCAGCATGTGGTCGCGGTATAATTCGCGGCAGACCCCGAGGATCCTTGGGTACAGCGGGGAGCGGTTTGTTATTCTCAAGGAAAGGGAGGGTTTGGAAGATATCCGGCGGGCTTGGGAATAGTCTACAAAAGTCACCGAGTCACCAAAAGTCACCAAGTCACCGAAGGGTAACCGAGTCACCGAAGGGTAACCAAGTCACCGAAGGGTCACCGAGCCACCGAAGGGTTACCAAGTCAACAGATTAGAGATAATTTCTTGCAAGGGAATTAATTAATCCTGTGAGCTGGTTCGTCAATCTGATTATCTTATTCAGGAGAAATTTCTTTTTATCCTCCGTAATGTAACCAAGAGAAAGAGAGATATAGACTAACGATTCTATCTCTGATAAACTTCCCAACGATATTCTAAGAAACCTGATGAATTCTTTCGTATGATTTCTGGCAGCTCCTTCACTGATATTACACGTAATGGATATTGCTGCACGCCGGAACTGACTTGTCATTCCGTACAATTCATCTTTTGGGAAATTTTTGGTAACCGAATAAATACAAGAAATAAATTCAATTCCCTCTTTCCATAGATCCAGATCCCTGTGTGTTTTCAATTTTTTCTCTCTTAATCGGTTTACTTTCGAAAGGTGAAACATTTTTTAATACTTATTTTTCAACCTTACAAAAAACTCTGGTGACTCTTGGTGACTTTTGGTGACTCTTGGTGACCTTTCGGTGACTTTTTATACTTTTACCAGGAAAAAAACCACCCCATGCTCCTCATCACCGGCGCTGCCGGCTTCATCGGTTCCTGCCTCGTCAGCAAGCTGAACAACAAGGGATACCGCGACCTGGTGATCTCCGACGATTTTACCAGGGCCGGTAAGCAAAAGAACTGGGAGAAGAAGGCCTACCGCGAGAAGGTGGACCGGAAAGCGCTCTTCGACTGGCTGGAGAGCCATCCCCACGACATCGATTTCATCTTCCATATCGGGGCACGCACCGATACCACCGAGTTCGACTGGAAAGTCTTTGAGGAACTCAACCTGGATTACAGCCGGAAGATCTGGAATTTCTGCACCGACTACCGCATCCCCCTGATCTATGCCTCCTCGGCCGCCACCTATGGCGACGGCAAGCTGGGATACGATGACGATCCCCGGCTGATCCCCCTGCTAAAGCCGTTGAATCCTTACGGGATCTCGAAAAACGAATTTGACAAATGGGTATTGACGCAGGAGCATCAGCCGCCCTGCTGGTACGGGCTTAAATTTTTCAACGTTTACGGCCCGAACGAATACCACAAAGGCCGGATGGCCTCGGTCATTTTCCATGCCTTCAACCAGGTCAGGGATACCGGGCAGGTGAAGCTTTTCCGCTCGCACCATCCCGCCTATCGCGACGGCGAACAGCTCCGGGATTTCATTTACGTGAAGGATGTGGTGGAGGTCATGTTATGGCTGATGAACCACCGTAACGACCCGGGGATCTACAACCTGGGAACCGG
>DATJQF010000132.1:0-4337 GCA_035505995.1 Bacteroidales bacterium | reverse complement strand
CAGAGGACGCAGAGCGTGAACTGGGAAAGGGCCCGGCGGGAAACCAGGCAGGATCCTGCCGGAGTAAGCAATAACCAAGTATGATGATCCTATGAAACTGATAAAATACTTTCTTGCGGCTGTCTCCCTGTTCCCGGGATTTAGACCGGTAACGGCGGTGGCGGCTCATTTTTATATCGAAACTTCCGCCACCCTGGTGGATGGAACCGCCCCCGCGTTCAAAAACCTCAAGCCCGGAGATACGATCTTTTTCCGGGGTGGGCAGAAAGATCGCCTGCTGATCCGCAATGTAACCGGGGATGCGAAAAAGCCTGTCTTCCTCATGAACTGCGACGGAACCGTCCTGATCAATACCGACTGGTATTACGGGATCGTGTTGCAACAATGCCGGTATGTCAGGCTCTCAGGGACCGGCGACCGGAATTTTTTCTACGGGTTTATGATCACCCGGGTCAAGGGGGGCGCCGGCATCAGCGTGGGAACCCTGAGCAGCGACGTCGAACTGGACCATATCTATATCAGCAATTGCTCGATCGCCGGGATCTATGCCAAGACGGATCCCGACTGCTCCTTTGCTTCCACCCGCGATAAATTTGTTCAGAATAACACGGTGATCCATGACTGCAGTATTTCCAATGTGGGGAATGAAGGAATGTATATCGGGAGCAGCTTTTACAGCGGGGAGACCATGCAATGCAATGGGAAGGATACGCTGGTTTTCCCTCATCTCCTGTCGGGCGTGAGGATCTATAACAACATTGTCAGGAATACCGGGTGGGACGGGATTCAGGTGGGCTCCGCTTCCGTCGATTGCAAGATATACAACAACCTCGTCGAATTTGACAGCCAGGCCGGTACGAAGGATCAGATGTCGGGGATCCTGATTGGGGGAGGATCCGACTGTGACTGTTACAACAATTATATTTATAAAGGCAAGGGCGACGGCATCGAGAGCCTCGGCCTCGGGGGATACCGGATCTATAACAATATCATCGTGGATGCGGGGTACAATTTTGAGCCGGACAATCCGGACCGCGAGAAGCACGGGATCTACCAGGGCGATGTCTCCACCCGGCCGGGTTCCTCCTATTTCATCCTCTTCAACGATATTATCAATCCGAAAACCGATGGGATCCGCTTCAACAGCCTGGTCAGCAGGAATAACCTGATCGCCTCCAATGTGATCATCCATCCGGGAGGGGGAAGCAGTGCCTATATCAAGGCCGCCTCTTCCTACAGCATATCGGAAAAAAATAATTACCAGGCGATGAGTGCGGCCGGGTGCGGCTTTCAGGATACCCTGTACTCCCTGAAGCCCGGATCCCCGCTGATCGATGCCGGATATTCCGGCAACCAGGTGATCGCCTTCGATTTCAATTCACGGCCGAGGCCCTTTGGAAAGGCTTCAGACCAGGGAGCGCAGGAATATAACGGCAATACGGATCCTCCCAAACAGATGAGCATTTACAGGGGTAAAGGGATGGAAGTCCCGAACCTTGCAGGATCATTGTCGGTGGATCCGGTCGTTTTTCCGAATCCTGCAGTGAACAGCATTGTCATACGGTATTACCTGGATACAGCCGCTGGTATCGGGTTGGATGTGTATACTATGGAAGGGAACCGGGTACTCCACAGCGACGATAACAATCTTCCGGCAGGGAACCATCAGCTGGCAGTCCGCATATCGGATCTGCCTGGCGGCGTTTACCTGTATTCCCTTCGCCTCCAGGGAGAAAAGAACCTGGAGAACATGATTTATAATGGCAGGTTTTATAAGATCAAGTGAGATGGAAACGTCGTTTGAGAGATACATTATCAACCGGTCTGAATTTGACGAGAATTTCCGCTATTTTGATAAGGAAATGATTTCGGAGGTGATCGGGATGTTTATAAAGGAATATCCTTCCCGTTTTGAGACGATGAGCAGGAATATTGAAGAAAAGGATTTTACCGGCCTGGCTTTCAACGCCCACAGCCTGAAAAGCGTGCTGGCGAGCTTTATGGCCCCTATGCCTTCCGCCCTGGCTGCCCGACTGGAAGTAATGGCAAAGTCGGGGACAGAGAGCGGGCTGGCTGATTTATTCTCTGAGCTGCAGACGGCAACGCTGGAATTGGTCCGGGAGCTTGACCGGATACGCGACGGACTGGCTGCCTGACTGTTACGGATGCAGAAAGGTCCGGGAGGGCTATAATTCCCGGAATTATTACCTTTGCGGCGTAGTCCGGGTATATGATCGTCGCTAAAAATATCCACAAGTCGTTCGGTTCCCTGGAGGTGCTGAAAGGGATCAGCCTGGAAGTGAACCCGGGTGAGATCATTTCCCTCGTGGGGGCTTCCGGCGCGGGAAAATCAACCCTCCTTCACATCCTGGGAACGCTTGAAAAAGCGGATACGGGGACGCTGGAACTCAAGGGATTGCCTGTCGCCAGGATGTCCGACCGGAAACTCGCCGAGTTCCGCAACCGCCATATCGGTTTTGTCTTCCAGTTCCATCACCTGCTTCCTGAATTCACGGCGCTGGAGAATATCTGCATCCCGGCTTTCATTGCCGGGAAAGGCAGGAGGGAAGCCACCCGGCGTGCCCTGGACCTGTTGACTTTCATGAGCCTGAAGGACCGCGCGGATCATAAGCCCGCGGAACTTTCGGGAGGGGAACAGCAGCGGGTGGCGGTGGCGCGGGCCCTGGTGAATGATCCCGATGTGATCCTTGCCGACGAACCGTCCGGGAACCTGGATTCTGCCTCAGCGGTGGAGCTTCACAAGCTTTTCTTCCACCTCCGCGATACCTTCCACCAGTCGTACCTGATCGCCACGCATAACACCGACCTGGCCGGCATGGCCGACCGCAGGCTGGCCATCCGCGACGGGGTGGTGCACGCCTTGTGACCGTAAAATTATTTGATCCTTTTTTCGTTATAAATAGCTAACAGAGTCGGAATTAAAGAATTTTACCCGGGATGACCCTCCAACCCTCCAGGCATACCTATCCAAGAAAATCGATCACTGTTTGTGTCATTTTACTGCTGCTGGCAGGCGGGATCTTTGCGCACCTGGGAATGCAAAGTACGAATCACGAATTACGAATTACGGATGTCCAGGATACAGTCAGGGGAAAGATCCAGAAGGGAGATACCGCTTACAATTCCCTGGTGGCCAGAGGAGATGATTTCTTTAAAAAGAAGCAATACGTCGACGCGCTGAAACTTTACGAGCAGGCGCAAAAGATCCGGCCGAACGACTATTATGTCAAAGGGAAGATCACCCAGGTCCGCAATATCCAGGCAGAGCTTGCCCGGGCCGACGCCGAATATACCAAGGAGATCAATTCGGGAGATGATTATTTCAAGCAGCAGGATTATCTGAATGCAAAGGCGGCCTACCAGCTGGCTCTGAATGTCAGGCCGGGGGATGCCTACGCCACCTCAAAGATGAACGAGACCCTCGAACTGCTGCGATCCCAGAAGGCCAAGAACATCCTGTATGATGTAACGATCGACAGCGCCGAGAAGCTCTTTGCCGCCAAGGAGTATGACAAGGCGATCGAGCAGTATGAAAACGCCAGCAAGATCCTTCCGAATGAGAAATACCCCAAGGAAAAGATCAATGCCATTATCAAGATCAAGACCGATCTGCAGACACGGGATGCCATGTATGCCCAGTCCATCGCTTCCGCGGATAAATTTTACCAGGCAAAAAACTGGGCCGGCGCGCTGAAAGAATACCGCAATGCGGCCAGCTACAAGCCGGAAGAGCAGTATCCCCAGGACCGCATCAAGGAGCTGGAAGCGCTGTTGGGCGCCCAGAAAGACAAGGATGACGCTTACGACAAGGCGATTGCGGCGGCAGACAAATTTTTTGCAGCAGGGACCTACAGCGATGCCCGGACCGGTTACCAGGAAGCCTCGAAGATCAAGCCCGAGGAGGCTTATCCGAAGAATAAGATCAAGGAGATCGATGCCATCCTGGCCAACCGCTCCAAAATGGACAATGAATACCAGCGGCTGATCGATGCGGCCGACAGCCTGTACATCGGCAGGAATTATATGCTGGCCAAGCTCAACTACCAGGAAGCCCTCCGGGTGAAGCCCGGTGAGGCCTATCCGAAGGAAATGATCTCCAAGTCGGATCAGGGAATGGCAGGGCAGGCAGCCAGCGAAAAGCAGATAGAGGAGGCCTACCAATCGGCCATCGCTTCCGCCGACCGGGCCTTCGGGGCCAAAGATTATACAGCGGCAAGGTCGGGATACCAGACCGCTCTTTCGATCAAGCCGGATGAAAAATATCCGAAAGATAAGCTGGCCGAGATCGATGGGATCGATGCCGAGGCCCTCAAGCA
>DATJQF010000131.1:0-10631 GCA_035505995.1 Bacteroidales bacterium | reverse complement strand
CCGCCCATCTTCTTGAACGTGCTGTAAATGCTGGAGGTGTTATCGTGGGATAAAATTATGTCGGGACGGGCAAACACGATCGCTCCCTTATCGGCCTTGAAGATCTTTTCTGCAAATGTTTTTCCGGGCATAATTTGATTGTTAGGTTAAGGAGTCAAAGATATTATTTTTCATTACAGGATAAACTGCGTTGATCTTTGAGGGAGGGACTCAAACAAAACCGCTATAGGGTGTGCGGCGATTTTTATTTTTCTCAATACGCCTTGCAAGCAAGCCCCGGCTCTTTCGAAAAATAAAACCTCCTGCATGGCAGGAGGTTTCGTTTTGTCGGGGTAGCAGGATTCGAACCTGCGACCCCCTGGTCCCAAACCAGGTGCGCTAGCCAGGCTGCGCTATACCCCGAGGAGGGCATGGGCCTGCCTGCCGGCAGGCAGGTGTGAGTGTGGGTGTGGGTGTGTATGTGTCTGTTACTTGGAATAGCTTCGATACATGCCAAGAAGCATTTTGGAGATCTGCTCGTAGCGGTTATAAAAATCCTGGTAGGTTTCTTCGGGGAGGAGATTCATGTTTTTCATGATATCCAGGATAGCGACCGATTCGAATACGCTTCCACGGGCGATGGTCAGAAAATGACGCTTGTCGGAATCCGTCATCCGGCCGGTGCCTTCCGAAAGGTTCAACAGGATACTTAATGTGGCTTTTTTCCACTGATCCAGGAAATACGGATCAAGATCCGAAGCATTCTTCAGGTATGTCAGGACCTTAATATTCTGTTCCTTGGCGATCTGGTAAACGTCCAGCTTTTCAAAATCAAACATTCCGTTCCGATTTTGGAAATATTAAATTATTTCCGCACCCAAACCTGCCTGCCGGCAGGTATACACCCGCTTCGCGGAGAAGGGGGGATTCGAACCCCCGGTACAGTTTCCCGTACGACAGTTTAGCAAACTGTTGGTTTCAGCCACTCACCCACCTCTCCGAATTGGCCTGCAAAAATAGAAAATCCATCCTGATTTCACAACTGAAATCAATAGGACCATCCGTTCGGAAGAACAGCAGTCGGATCAAAAAAACTGCTTCCCGAAGAAAATGATTGCTCTCTGAATACAGTTTGAAAATAAGAACCCTTATGCGGATTGCACTCTCTTATTAAACTAGCAGAAAGGAACACACAACAACCCATACTCATGCAAACCTGTTTCCTGAAACTCAATCCTCCCCGGGCGTAGTTCACTACAGATATATCGGACGCGCAGAGGATCATTATGGCAGCTCACCCCGAATACTGGAAACCATAGTGGCAACAGACCTGACAGCCACTGTTTTTACCCGGAAAAACAGCCTGAAGAAAGAATAACGTTTCGGACCCCCGTTCCTTTATTTCTTTTTTTCTTCCTGCTTCGCCGGTACCGAATCTGCCTTTTTAGGAGTTTCCTTCATACCGGCAGGCTCGGCGAGTTTCTTCTCGAAATTCCCGTCCTTGTCAAACAGCAGGGTTTCCGAGGCATTTTCCTTGTTTATTTTCACGCTGTACGCGAGATCATAGAGATACGCTTCCGTTATCTTATACCCGTCGTAATTCTTTTTTATGTACTTCTGGATATCGTTGTTCACATCTTTCAGTGCGATGGTGGAACGGGTCCTGACGGGTATGATATCCGCAGTCCTCTTGGTCAGGAATTTGCCTTTTGAGTCAAAGACAAGACCTTCGGTAGCAGTACCCTTCACGATATTGATCTCGTAGCAAATATCATATTTAAAGGCCTCGGTAGATTTGTAGCCCACATAATTTTTCTTGATGTACTTCGTGATGGAGGAATTCAGATCCTTGACCGCCATGGAGGTTTTGACCTGACCCACCGTGATCCCTGACAGCAACAGGACTATCCCGGTAATAAAAATCATCTTTTTCATTTTTCCTGGTTTTTGGTTAACTGATTCTATTTCAACTTAATTCTAGACCCATCTTAAAAAACGCCTCTTTTCCTGACGTTTCTTGATAAATGATTGAACCGGAGGTGCTGATTGCAATTAGTGAATATGAATATAAACCTGTCACGGATCGGCTTTACGAAGCGATGCCGAACCAACAATCTCCGTTTGTAAATGCGATCAGCAATTTAAAATCAATCCCTGGATCCTTTTATTTCAGGGAATTAATATACTGTTCCAGCTCCGACCGGGATCCCGCACTGTTGAGCTCGTCCTTCACCGTGCTATAGTTCTCCGGATCGTAGCAGTGGGTATAGGCAGCCTTTGCAATGCTGAGCCGTGAGGATTCATAGCTGACAATGTGCATCGCTTCTATGATCTGGCGGCAGGTCAGGCAATGCTGCTCCACCAGCTTCTTCGTGCTCGAGGTCTTGTTCGCCTCAAACGGAGCATTGGAGATCATAGCGACAGACGCCTGGAAATCGCCTTCGGCCATCGGGGAGGAACATCCGCCCTTCTTGGCAGCGGGGGTGGTTTTCTCAGTGGTCTGATTTTCGGTGGGCGGTGGGGGCGGCGGGGTCTCTTCTTTCACGGCTTCGTCATGATGTACGTAATCGCTGGTGGTATGGTCCAGTGTATATTCTCCTTTCTTCCCGGGATGCACGACGTAGTACATTTCCCCATTGATCTTATTGAACACCGACTTGCTGATCTCCGGGATCGCGGGGTTCTTGAATACCACCCTGACCTTGAAACTGGGGCCGAACAAACCGTCCACCCTGACCAGGTCCGAAGGCTTTGCATTCTTTTGATCCCCGTTCACGAATAAGGTGAACTGCTCTCCGTGCTCGGAGAACAGGATGAAGGAGGAACCCTGTCCTATCGCTTTTCCTGCCAGGGTAAATGCAAGCAGCATGAAAACTATACGAATTATACTTTTCATATGACTTATTTTTTTACAAAGATAATCAACATCGTTCCTATTTAATGGGCTTGGGAATAAAAACTGTTTGAAATCTGGTATCCGGCATCCTGCATCCCGGATCATGCCTCCCTTATCTCATTCCGGACCTACTCCTTCAGCAGCCTCGACAAGATGATCTCCGCCAGCAGGAACAAAAGTGCGCCGAGGATGAAATATTTCCACAGGGGGATCCCTTTGCTGAGATCGGCCACCTGCCGGGTGAGGGAGATGCCGCCCGGTTTCAGGACCGAGAATACCCGGACATTCGCCTGCCGGACCTGTGTTTCCAGCTCCGCGGATGTGTAGCACCGGAGGTCGGACTCCCGCCGGTCGTAGTTGAAGGCAATCCCCTGCAGGACCGTGTTTCCGCGCGTGATCAGGTAATGCCCCGCATCGCGGATCTGCCCGTGCGGGTAAAGCATTGTGTAGGAGCCGGTGCTGTGCATCTCGGGGATCACTTCAAACCCGCTTCCCGGCTGACGTATCCTGAATACTTCGCGGTCGCTGGCCGAATCCGAGGACACCTCGATCCCCTCATCCGCCGGCAGGTTGAGGTACAGGGGCAGCGAGGGCTGACTGAGCATGGCAATGCGGAACAGGGTGGGCACGAATAACGGATGCTTCGGGAAATTGGTGAACCGGTCGTCGAACGGCACCGCAAAAACATACACCCTGCCTTTGCCGGCAGGGGTCACACCCAGGAACACCTGGCCGTTCTGGAGCTTCAGCAGATCTTCCAGGCTGGAGGCGCTTCCCTTATTCAAGGGATAATAACGGGTCACGGCCGGCAGGTCCACATTCTCCGGGAGGATCACCCGGCCTGCGGCATCCTTTTCGAATACATCCGTAAATACCGCGCTCTGGGTAGTGACTTCGGAAACATGGAGGGAAGCGGAGTCGGGAGCCCCGAAGGAGGGAAGGGAAAGCTCTGCCGACAGGGCATTGTAAGAATTCTCCCGGATCCGGGGGCCCGGGATCAGCAGCAGGTTCCCCCCGTTGCGGACATAGCGCGAGATCTCCTGGATCAGTCCCGTCGACAACTCGGAAGGTCCGTCAAGGATCAGTAAAGGGTATTGACCGAAGGAGGAATAATCGAGATGGTTGATGTCTTCCTGCCGGAAGATGAAGGCGGAATCGCCCGCAAAAAATGCCTGCAGATAAGCGTTGGTTTTTCCTTCGCTGATGCACAGGACCGGGATGGCGGGATATATGCGGTAGGCGAAGTAAAGCTTGTCATCCCAGGTGACGGGGTAATCGTTCAACGCGAGGGTCCCGGACTGGATCCCGGATAGATTGCTGGTGAATGGCAGGGTGACCTCGGTGGTTCCTTCGGGGTCAATGGAGAAGCTGGCCACCGCTTTCCGCATTTGGTTGATGGTAAGCTCCACCGGGATCTTCTCCAGCTGGTCGCCCGAGAGGTTCCGGATCCGGGCATGGATCTTCTCCGACTGTCCCGGCTGGTGGACCGGGTTGTCGAACCAGGCGGAATCGATATACAGATTACTGACCTTGGAGGCGGCAAGGGGCACGAAGAACCATGCGATCGAGGGAGAAAGACGGATCTTCGCCAACCCCGCGGTGGAACGCTGGAAATCGGAAACCAGGTAAGCCGAAAGGTTTGCATTCCGGGCATTCATCAGCAGGTCGGATTGCCGCCCGGCAACTTCTTCCAGGGAACGCACGGCAGGGGAGAGCCGGACTTCCTCCACCAGCGACCGGAATTCATCCTGGCTCACCAGCCGCTGATGACGGCCTTCAAAATCGTTCGTCAGGAGCTGGAACACGTCCGCCGATCCATAGGCGGCGCAGATCTCCAGGGCTTTCTTCTTGGCTACCTCCAGCAGCGGGCCTTCGGTGGTAAGCGCTTCCATGCTGAAGGAATTGTCGACGTAGATGCTTACGGCATTTTTCCCTTTCACCCGCAGGGCGGTAAGGCGGGAAGGGATATAAGGCTGGGCGAAGGCAAAGACCAGACAGGCGATGGCCAGCAGCCGCACCAGGAGGATGAGCAGGTGCTTCAGCCGGGAGCGCTTCCGGGTCTCCTGGCGGATCTCGCTCAGGAACCGGACGTTGGTGAAATATACTTTCCGGTACCTGCGGAAATTGAACAGGTGAATGATCACCGGGATCGCCAGCGCCGACAACGCGATCAGGAACAGAGGCTGGGCAAAGACCATGACTGGAAATTGGATCTCAAAATTAAAAAAAATCCCGGCAGGGCCGGGATTTAGAGTTTCAGGAAGGCGGCAGGATCATCAGATAATTCCCTGGTCCATCATGGCGTTGGCTACCTTGAGGAACCCCGCCACGTTAGCGCCTTTCACGTAGTTCACGTACCCGTCTTTCTGGGTCCCGTGCTTCACACAGCTTTCGTGGATGCTGATCATGATCTGGTGCAGCCGGTTGTCCACTTCCTTGATCGGCCAGCTGAGCTTCATCGCGTTCTGCGACATCTCCAGGCCTGAGGTGGCCACTCCGCCCGCGTTCACGGCTTTGCCGGGCGCGAATAGGATCTTTTTCTCGAGGAACAGTTCCACCGCTTCCGGTGTGCAGGGCATGTTGGCCCCTTCCGCGATGCACAGCACGCCGTTCTTGATCAGGTGCTCGGCATCTTTCTTATCCAGCTCATTCTGGGTGGCGCAGGGCAGTGCGATATCGCATTTCACTTCCCACGGATGCTTGCCCTGGTGGAATTTGGCCGACGGGAACTCATACGAATAAGGCTTTACGATATCCTGGTTGGAGGCTCTCAGCTCCAGCATGTACTCGATCTTTTCCCCTTTGATGCCGTCCGGATCGTAGATGTATCCGTCGGGACCCGACAGGGTGACCACTTTAGCTCCCAGCTCGGTGGCTTTCAGGGCGGCGCCCCAGGCCACGTTCCCGAATCCGGAGAGGGCTACGGTCTTGCCTTCGAAGGATTCCCCCTTGGTCTTCAGCATCTCATTGGCAAAATATACGGCCCCGAACCCGGTGGCTTCCGGGCGGATCAGGCTGCCGCCCCAGTTCAGTCCCTTGCCGGTGAGCACGCCCGAATTCTCGCGGGCCAGCTTCTTGTACATCCCGTAAAGGAACCCGATCTCCCGGCCGCCCACGCCGATATCGCCGGCCGGCACATCGGTCTCGGGACCGATCACCTTCCACAGTTCCAGCATGAAAGCCTGGCAGAAGCGCATGATCTCCGCGTTGGATTTTCCTTTGGGATCGAAATCGGATCCGCCTTTGGCGCCGCCCATCGGCAGCGTGGTCAGGCTGTTCTTGAAGATCTGCTCGAAGCCAAGGAACTTCAGGATGCTCAGGTTCACGCTTGGGTGAAACCTCAGGCCGCCTTTGTAAGGTCCGATCGCATTGTTGAACTGCACCCGGTAGGCACGGTTCACCTGCACCTTGCCGTTGTCATCCACCCAGCTTATCTTGAACGTGTAAATGCGGTCCGGTTCCACCAGCCGCTCGATGATGTTGGCCGATTCAAAATGAGGATTCTCGTTGTACACTTCCTCGATTGATTCCAGCACTTCGCGAACTGCCTGGAGATACTCCTTTTCACCGGGGTTCTTCCGCTCCAGGTCGCTCATAATTTTTTCTAAGTTCATGGGAATAAATTTTTTCAGGTTATTATTTAAATAGGTTTATAGGTTCAGGGTTGGACGACGGATAAATCCGGCGCGAAATTACGGGTTTCAGGGAATATAGCAAAGGAAGGGAAGGATATTTATCGGCCTATTTAACCTCCCCGTTATGGAAATTCAGCATCGCCTGCAGGTTCCCGAAAGGATCGTAATAAAACCACGAACCTTCTTTTTTCCCCTTCAGGTAACGGCCCTCTTCCTGGATCTGTCCGTTGTTATAATATTTGGTATAGGGGCCCGACGGAAGACCTGCGGCGTATTCCCCCTGTTCATTGATCTTCCCCTCCCGGTCCCATTTGGCATAAGGGCCGGAGAGCTGGTTCTCATGATAGGTGTATTCTTCCTGGTGCCGGCCATTATCATAGAAGCGGATCAGCTTGCCCTCCAGGTTGTTGTAGTGATAGGTACAGGTGACCATGACCGTGCCCGACTCGTAATACCAGGTGGCCTTCCCGTCGTATTGCTTCCCTTTCATCTCGACCGTGGATTTGACCTTTCCGCCGGGATAATACTCCTTGCGGGTATGGCTGCAGGAGATCAGCAGAACAAGGGCCGGAATGAGGATCCAGGTGGTTCGCCAGCCGGGTCTCATGATTTGGTGAAGTATTGATACACTCCTTCCACTCCGAAGACGATCATTTGCACAGCGATCACCGCCAGGATCATCCCCATGAGGCGGGTGACCACCTTCAGGATCCCGGGATTCACCCTTTTGGTAAAGTACCTTCCGGAAATGAACAAAAAATAGGTGATCACGCACATGACGGCGAAGATGAGCACCACCATCAGGGCATTTAGTACCGTTTTTTCCTCGCCCACGAAGTTCATGGCGGCCGATATGGTGCCCGGCCCCGCCAGGAGCGGTGTTCCGAGGGGCGATATCGCGATGTCGTCGGCCCTCACCTGCATATCGGCCCGGGGAATATGCTGCTGGGTATGGATGGGCGATTCCTTGGCATTGAGTAGCTGGTACCCCATGATGAAGACGATGATCCCGCCGGCGATCTGAAAGGCCGGTAAGGTGATCCCGAACAGGCGGAAAATGATATGCCCGAAGGCGCTGAAGATGAAAACGATGGAAAATGCCATCACCAGGGACCGGAAAGCGACCCGTTTCTGGGTCTTCTCATCGAAATCCTTCACCATTCCCAGGAATACCGGGAGGTTCCCGATAGGGTTCAGCATGGCGAAGAACCCCATGAATACGGTGATCGCATGCAGCCAGATGTCCTGAATCTTCATCTTATTTCCCTTTGGTTGAATATTCCCTGCACTGCTCCAGGAAAGCCCGGATCAGCTTCCCCGAATAGCAGTTCGAGGTGTCCATCCGCTCCGGGTGCCATTGAACCCCCAGCAGGAAAGCTTTTCCCTTCGGATCCGACCATTCTATTCCTTCCGGCAACCCGTCGGTAGCCCAGGCATTGATCCGGAAGGAAGGAGCCGGGTTGCAGATCGCCTGGTGATGATTGGTGTTCACGAAACCGGAATCGCAGCCTACGATGGAATGCAGCAGGGTTCCCGGCTCCGTCTTCAACTTATGAAAGCAATTCTTGTAATCCTCGCATTTATGGATGACCGACATGCCGTATTGGGTCGGGATATCGGCGATCAGATCCCCGCCGAACGCTACGTTCAGTATCTGCTCTCCCCGGCAGATGCACAGCAGCGGCAGGTTCATCCGTACGGCTTCCCGAATCAGATCCAGCTCCAGCGTATCGCGGTAATGATCGATGGTGCCGCAGAGGATGGAATCGGAGCCTTTGCCATATAATACCGGATCGACGTCTTCGCCGCCGGTGATCACCAGGCCGCTGCATTCCTTCAGCAGGGCCAGGGCGGAATCCGGTTTTCTGCCGTAGCAATCCATCGTCACTACGGTCGTATCCGCCTTCCTGATCCAATGGATGTAATTGGGAGCAGCTTTGCTTAACGCGATCTTCATAGGGGGGATCTTTTTTCCGGAACAGGAAACCAGGAAGCCGGCAAGAAGGGCTACTGCGGGAATCAGGTAAATATACCGCACCGGAAGCTTCATAGGATTCAACCTCCCGGCAAATGTAATGGTTTTCACGGATTCAGATAAAGTTCGATCAATCCTTCCGGAGCCCGGATATGCAGCTTCCTGTTCTTCCGGTCCACCTTTCTCAGTACCTCGTCGGTGAGAGGAACCAGGATCTCCTTCCTGCCCTGCCGGATGCGGAGCAATGCCTGGGTCGGCATTTCGGAGATCGATTCCAGGATCCCGATCTCGCCATGCACTTCATCGGTCACGGCAAAACCCTCTACCTCATGAAAATAAAATTTTTTGCCCTTCAGCGGGGGAAGAGCCGACAGCGGGAGGAAGAGCTCATTCCCGGGCAGCGGTTCCGCATCCTCCGGAGTATGGATATCCTCAAATTTCAGCACCGCCTTCCCGGCCTCTTTCAACTCGACCGATTCGATGAAATAGGGGACCCGGTCGCCTCCGACCCCGATATAGACCAATCTCATCCGACGGTAACGATCGGGATCGTCGACGTCCAGCCGTACCAATACATGGCCTTTGCTGCCGTAAGGTTTCAGGATCTTTCCGAGGTAGAAAAAACCTTCCTTCTCCATCGGACGGGAGGATTGGGACTATTCCTGCTTGGGTTCTTCGGCAGGGGGAGCGGTTTCGGGAGCCGGTGCCGGGGCTTGTGCGGCAACGGTTGCTTCGGCCGCCTGTTCGGCGGCGGCTCGCGCTGCTTCAGCTGCCTGGGCTAGCTTCTTCGCAATTTCCGCGGCTTTGGCCTCATTCACGCCGGCTTCCACGGCGAGCGCCTTCTTGACCGATTCCTTCTTCTTCAGCTCGAAATCCTTTTTCACGCCGGCGATCTTGGCTTCTTTCTCGGTCAGCCAGTTCTGAAATTTCGTCTCCGCCATCTCCGGTGTCAGCGCTCCTTTTTTCACCCCTTTCAGGAGGTGACTCTTGTACATCACTCCTTTGTAGGAGAGTATGGCCCGAACGGTGTCCGTCGGCTGGGCTCCTTTCTGAAGCCAGTCAAGGGCTTTGTCAAAAAGGATATCGATCTCCGCGGGCCTGGTTAGAGGATTGTAAGTGCCTATTTTTTCGATAAATCTCCCGTCCCGTGGTGCACGACCATCCGCAATGACAATGTTGTAAAAAGGCTGACCCTTTTTACCTTTTCTCTGCAATCTGATTTTCGTTGGCATTTAAGAAATTGTTGATTTTAGATTTGCAATGGTTAATTCTATGGTTGATATTCCAAAAAGTGTGCAAAGATCGGGATATTTTTTGAAACAGCCAAAGGAAAATTGAACCAGTCCTTACCTCCTGGTTCCTATCTCCTTACTCGTAATTCTCCCCGTAGGGTAATCTATTTGTCGAATTTGATGAACATCGCGCTCTTCGTGCCGCAGAAGCTGCATTCGGGCTCCGGCTTGGCGACATCATAGGTATTGCCGCATTTGGGGCAGACCCAGTAGATTTTGGGAAGGGTGTTTACTTTGTTGGCATTCAGGGCATTCTGGGCATTCTCACACATCACCAGGTGCTTCTTCTCTGTTTCCATCGCCCACCGGAACGATTTAACGGCATCCAGGGAATTTTCTTCCTTGGCCGTGTTGATATATCCGGGGTACATCGTATTCACCTCGGAGGATTCTCCCTGGATCGCCTCCTCCAGGTTTTCTTTGGTGGATTTTGCCGTGACGTTCGGGACCACGTTTTCCGCGGTCTGCCCCAGCTTCACCAGGACTTTTTTGTGATTATCGGCATGAATGGCCTCCGACCTGGAGAGGGCCGAGAAAAGAATGGCGATCTGGGTATAGCCTTCTTTCCTGGCCTGCACGGAATAGGCCATGTACTTTGCGCTGGCTGTTAATTCGCCTTTATAGGCAAGCTGAAGGTTTGCAACCGTCTGGCTGGTTCCGGCAAAAGTGGAGCTGCACAACACAACCCCCAGGAGAAGAGTTAAAATGGATGTCTTCATATTTATGATGGTTGATTTACGCTTACAAATTGCACTGAAGATTCCGGATTGCTGATTGATCCCAACCCCCTAATCCCTAAACTCTAAACCCTTAACCCCCTAAACCCCTAAACTCTAAACCCTTAAACCGTTCAC
>DATJQF010000130.1:0-6811 GCA_035505995.1 Bacteroidales bacterium | reverse complement strand
TATATTACAACTTTATTAGTTTTGATGTGAATGGTTTATTATTAAAGATCAATGTGAGAAAATACATTCCAGAAGCATAGTCGTCCAAATATACGCAAAATCAGAGCATATTACTACCAGTTCCAATTATCAGACGAGTGTAATCTTTCAAAAATTAGAGCTTTCTATTGGAATTAATAAAAAAAGAAAGAAAGTTTTACCATGTTCCCTGATCCCGCATCGTTCATCCTTCCGTTTACCGCATCTTTTTTTTCTATTATCTTTGACCCATATCCGCTCCCCCATGCGCCAATACCTGGATCTGCTGGACCATGTGCTGAAACACGGCTACCGTAAAACGGACCGGACAGGGACCGGCACGCTCAGCGTTTTCGGGTACCAGATGCGGTTCAACCTTCAGGATGGATTTCCGTTGCTCACCACCAAGAAATTGCACCTGCGATCCATTATCTATGAGCTCCTCTGGTTCCTGCGAGGGGAAACGAATATCCGGTACCTCCACGAAAACAAGGTCTCGATCTGGGATGAGTGGGCCGCACCCGGCGGCGAGCTGGGGCATATCTATGGCTACCAGTGGCGCTCCTGGCCAAAGGATGACGGAACCCACGTGGATCAGATCGCCCGGGTGATTGAATCCATTAAAAGCGATCCGGATTCACGGCGTCATATCGTCAGCGCCTGGAACGTGGGCGAGCTGGATAAAATGGCCCTGCCGCCGTGTCACCTCCTTTTCCAGTTCTATGTGGCCGGCGGAGAGCTCTCCTGCCAGATGTACCAGCGGAGCTGCGATATCTTCCTCGGGGTCCCGTTCAATATCGCCTCGTATGCCCTCCTGACCCGGATGATGGCCCAGGTCACCGGACTGGAGCCGGGAACTTTCGTCCATACGCTGGGGGATGCCCATATCTACCTGAACCATCTGGAGCAGGTGAAGCTTCAGCTTACCCGGGAGCCCTATCCGCTGCCGCAGATGAAGATCAACCCGGCGGTGAAGAACATCGATGGTTTCAGGTATGATGATTTCGAGTTGATCAATTACCAGGCCCATCCCCACATCAGGGGGGATATCGCCGTATAACCCGTCCGCCTATGATATCGATCATCGTAGCCGTCGCTGAGAACTCCGCCATCGGGAAGAACAATGAGCTTCTCTGGCATATTCCCGAAGACCTGAAACGTTTCAAAAGGATCACCTCCGGGCACCCGGTCATCATGGGGAAAAGGACCTGGGAGTCCCTTCCGGTGAAACCGCTGCCGGGCAGACATAACATCGTGCTGACCGATGTCCCGAACGACCGGTTTGCCGGCGCTACCGTCGTCTTTTCCGTCCCCGAAGCCGTTGCGCTGTGTCCTGCCGGCGAGGAGTGCTTCGTGATCGGCGGCGCCTCGGTCTATGCGCAATTCCTTCCGCTGGCGGACCGGATCTACCTGACACGGGTGAACCGGGAGTTTGAAGGCGACGTATTTTTTCCGCAGATCAATGAAAGGGAATGGAAGCTCGTATCGGAAGAGCCGGGCGGAGCGATGGGCGACGGATGCACTTTTTCCTACCGGATCCTGGAACGGATCCCGGGCGCGGCAAAATAAAGTTTCATGAAACACCGGCTACAGATTCCGCTCTTCCTGCTTATCCTGCTTTTATCAGGAGGCTGCAAGAAAAACAGTGAGGCTGACCTGAGCCCGGATCTTAATGTGGCGGATGATGTGGTGATCGCCGAGTCGGCCTATAACCATGCGGTTGAAAATCTCCTGAGAGCCCTGGCGGACCCGGTCCTGAATTCGACCTGCCATTCGGTCATCGACAGCGCCAATGTGGTCTACGTCCCCGGCGACAACAAATACATTTTCTATTTCAACTCGAAGATGAGCCCGGACAGCGTGATCCGGAACGGAACGGTCGAAATGTACCGGACCGGCAACCTTTCCGATACCGGGACCTTTTTCCGGATCTTCTTCCAGAACCTGGTGGAGTACCGGAATCTCATCACCGGCTACGACAGCGTGGTGTACAGGGGGATCGACGACCACGGCAAAATGGTATTCGTCAACTATATCACCGACGGGGTGATCCACAAGATGCTGGAACTGATCACCTGGACCTCCACCAACAGTTTCAGGGTAGACCCGGTCCTGTTCCAGTCGGGGAATGTGCTGAATTACTATATCAACGGCATTGCCGCCGGAACCTCTTCAAAAGGTCATGATTTTACCGCGGAGATCGGGGATTCCCTCATCTACGCCGATCCCTGTCCCTGGATAGGGCAGGGGACTATTCGTCTCAAAATACCCGGCGCCGATATCTCCACCGGATTTGTCGACTTCATCACCGGCGACGGATGCACCAACCGGATCAAATACGATTTTGAGGGGAATTACTTTTACCTGTGGAACGATAACGTGTACCTGGTCAACTGAGAATCCCGTCAGGTTTTTCTTTTCTGTTTCTTGGCCGCCGGAAAGAGGACATTGTTCAGGATGAGCCGGTATCCGGGAGAATTCGGGTGAAGGCTCAGGTCGGTGGGAGGGTCGCCCACCAGGTGCTGGTAATCTTCCGGGTCATGTCCCCCGTAAAAAGTGAACGTCCCGTTCCCGTAGTCCCCGTGAATGTACCGCGCTTCCCCCAGGGATTTATTTTCCCCCATGATGATCACCGTGGGCTTGATATATTTTTCATTGAAAGCGGTGGTCTGGCCCATGAAGCCTTTTATGATCCTTTCATGATCCTGGCATAGCATGGTCGGCACGGGATCCCACTTGGCCGAAAAATCAAACAGGGTGAAGAAATCGTTCGTTTCATTCAGGTTCTTGGGCCGGGTCTCCGTCACATCGATGGAAGAGATCTCGTACTCGTAAGGGTTGGTGACGATCTTGAAATTCTCGAAGGCAAAGCATTTGCTGTAATCGAGCTTCGACTGTGCCTGCGGGTCGATGGGGTCGCCGTCGAACATCACATCGCAGATGTCCACCCCGTCGGCGGCCAGGGCGACATCATAGCTGTCGGGAGCCGAGCACATCGAGAACAGGTATCCTCCCCCGGCCGTGAAGTCCCGGATCTTTTTCACCACCGCCAGCTTCATCTGCGAAACTTTCGAGAACCCCAGCTTGTGGGCGGTTTCTTCATTCAGGCGAACATCCTCCTGGTACCAGGGGTAATTCTTATAGGCCGCCCAGAATTTCCCGTACTGGCCGGTGAAATCTTCATGGTGCATATGCAGCCAGTCGTACATCGGCAGGACCCCGGCCAGGATCTCTTCATCATACACCACGGTATATGGGATCTCGGCATAGGTCAGCACCAGGGTGACCGCGTCGTCCCAGGGCATCTTGTTCTTGGGCGAATAGACGGCGATCCGGGGTGCTTTGTGGAGCCGCATATTTTCCATGTTCACCTGGGGATCCGCGATCTCTTCCAGGATGGCAGCCGCCTGGGCGTCCGCGATCACTTCGAACGATACGCCCCGGATGGCGCATTCGGTCTCGATGTCCTTGGCATAAGCGCACATGAAACTCCCGCCCCGGTAATTCAGGAGCCAGCTCACCTCAATATCATGCTGAAGGACCCAGTAGGCGATGCCATAAGCCTTCAGGTGGTTCTTTTGCTGTTCGTCCATCGGGAGCAACAGGTAAGCGGCCCGCAACGGATTCAGCAGGAAAAGGAATGCCAGGAAAAGAAACAGCTTCTTTACGGTGATCTTAAAAGGATGGTTCCCCCTTCTCATCTTCGTCCATTTTTGACATGACCGTCCGGGTCTTCTTCGGACTATCAAACGGCGGGGCGGAAGGATTAGTATTCAGCATCGAATAGTCCACTTCCAGGTCGGCGAACTTGGCGAAACGGGAAATGAACTTGGTCTTCACATCTTTCGTCGCCCCGTTCCGGTTCTTGGCAATGCTGATCTCCGCGATCCCTTCGGTGGGGGAACCGTAGGCTTCGTCTTCCACCTTGTAATACTCGGGACGGTAAATGAAAAGGACCATATCGGCATCCTGCTCGATCGAGCCGGATTCCCGGAGGTCGGACAGGATCGGCTTCTTGACGATCCTTTTTTCCACTTCGCGGCTCAGCTGCGACAGCGCGATGATCGGGATCTCCAGCTCCTTGGCCAGGCTCTTCAGCGCCCTTGAGATGCTGCTGATCTCCTGTTCCCGGTTGCCTTTATGCTCGGCGGCTCCCTGCATCAGCTGCAGGTAATCGATGAACAGGATCTCGATCTTATGCTGCTGCTTGAGCCGGCGGGCCTTTGCCCGCAGCTCGAAGATGGTCAGGGCGGGAGTGTCGTCGATATACAGGGCCGATTCGGTCAGGGCCGAGGTCCGGAAATAAAGCTGCTCCACCTCGAAGGGTTCCAGGTTCCCGCGCTTCAGCTTGTCCGACGGGATCTCCGTCTCGCTCGAGATCAGCCGCGTCACCAACTGGATGGCCGACATTTCGAGGGAGAAGAAAGCTACGGGTTTTTTGAAGTTCACGGCGATGTTCCGGGCCATGGTCAGGGCGAAAGCGGTTTTTCCCATCCCCGGCCGGGAGGCCAGGATGATCAGGTCCGATTTCTGCCACCCGGAAGTGACGCGGTCGATCTCGGTAAATCCCGAGCCCACGCCCAGCAGATGCCCGCCGCGGTCGATCCCCGCCTTGATCTCATTGATGGCTTCCTTCATCAGGGAGGTCATGTCCCTTACATTCTTGCGAAGGCTGGTCTCGCTGACGGAGAAAAGGTTGCTTTCGGCCTTATCCAGCAGGTCAAAAACGTCGGTGGTGTCCTCGTAGGCGTCCTTGATCACTTCCGAGGAGATCCGGATCAGCTCCCGCTGGATGTATTTCTGGATCAGGATCCGGGTATGAAAGACGATATTGGCGGAAGAAGCGACCCGGTTGGTCAGCATCGTCAGGTAGTAGGCTCCTTCATGGATCATGGCCAGCTCGCCCGACTGCTGAAGCTCTTTATGAACGGTGAGGATATCCACCGGCTGCACCTGGGCAAATAACCGCTGGATGGCTCCGAAGATCAACTGGTGTTCCGTCTTGTAGAACACTTCGGGCCGGAGCAGTTCGATCACTTCCGCCAGCTTGTCCTTTTCCAGCATCATCGCCCCCAGGACCGCTTCCTCCAGGTCGACCGCCTGGGGAGGAACCTTGCCATGCTCCTGGAACATCTCGCTCAGCACCGGCTTCCGCATCCTCTTCCGGCTGCCTCGCTGGGCTTCAGGAATTTCATCCGTTCGTCCCGGGTTGGATTCCGGGTATTTCTGGTTGGTTTCTTCCATTTATCAAAAATAGAACTTATTCAACAGGCGGGCAGGCTTAGGGTCTGAAAATTTTATTAACAATTACAGACAGAAGGTCAACCCGGCATGAACCCAGAAATGCCACTTCCCTCCGTGGAATTCAGGGCTCAGGAAATACTGCTCGGCATCCAGCCGGACCCCGTAAATGACGAAGGAAAGTCCGGCGGAGCTTTCCCACATGAAACGCGAGATCTCGGAGGCAGGCATCGTGTAAGGACTGGTATGATTGAAAAGTCCTCCTTCGAGGGTGGCATCGTAACCCACCAGCCGGCAGGAGGATTTCACGAAAAAGAAGACCTGGGAATTCCGCAGCCCGAGCTCCCGGGTGCGGTCCCGTTTGGAGACGCCCAGGTTGGCAAAATAGGGATTCATCAGTCCGGCCCGCAGGTGAAATCCTCCTTCTATATTGGTGTAAAGCGTTCCCAGCTGGGCTGCCGCCTCCGCATTTAGTTCGAGATGCTTTTCATGGATAAGGCCTTTCTCCATCAGGAGATTGTAATTAAGGACCAGGTCATTCCGGATCTGGTATTCCCACCCCAGCGGCTCGTTGTTAGTAGGGGTATTGTCGTGATAGGCTTTCTGAACAAACTCTCCGAAAGATGCCTGGCCGATGATGCCCAGGTCCAGCTCGCTGGTCTGCCGGAACCGGTGAACCGGATCCAGCGTGATCTTGAAGAGCCCCACGCACAGGTACGCTGCATAGGGACGGTCTCCGTAATGGATCCCGCCGACTTTCGTGGTGGAGGGCGTGTACATGTTCTGGAAAAGCGAGAACCCGTAGTAATTGACGGCCCGGCCCCAGTAAGGGATCATCAGCCGGCTCACCGGGAAGCTTTGCACGAAAGGAAAGATCAGGTCGAAGCGGATCCCGTTGGTGTAATACATATCGGTATTGTTCAGGATGTCGTTGTCGAAATTGATCTTCAGGAAGCTCTCCCGGCTCAGCTCGATCAGCGAGGAATAAGGCTCGCTGGAAGTGGGATTCAGGAGGGCTTCCCGGCTCACCGGCTCGTTCAGGTCCGGCTGGATGTTTTTCATCCGGAGGGTATTCATCAGCCGCATCCTGGTTGAATCCGGCAGGGGTGCTGGTCCCTCCGCAACCGGCCTGGGAACCGGATTAAATTTATGTTTCGGGGCCTTTGCCGGTTCCCGCTTTCCGGCAACCGGGGGAATCTCCTTCCCGGGTTCAGGGCTGCGGATCATACCCGCGTTGCTCTCTTTCTGCGTGACATACGCTTTGGATTCCTCCGGCGCACGGGCACAGCGGCAAAGGAAGAACAGGGAAAAAAGAGCCAGGGTAAAGATCCTCATAACGGCTGCAAATTTAAGGATTTCCGGAGCATCCGGGGGACCCTGACGGGAACCTTTTTGGCTTCGGCTGCCAATGGGTTATGATTTATTTGGTAATTTTAATGACGGGTTCGGAAGTATGAAAAAAAATACCTGGTTGATCGTTTTTCTGCTGTGGGGTTTCACCGCACTCGGCCAGCAAACGCTCGTGGTGGAGAAAATAGGGACCACGCGCCAC
>DATJQF010000129.1:0-4148 GCA_035505995.1 Bacteroidales bacterium | reverse complement strand
GAGAGCCTTTCCGGATACCGGGAATGGAGCAGATATACTGCGGAAGGGAAGGCGTTCGAAGGGATGATCCGGGGGGTGGATGAATCAGGCCGGTTGCAGATCCTCGGCCGCGACGGAACGGTCCGGTCATTCCAGCATGGGGAGATCATAAGTGAGCAAATGCCATAATATGAAATCAGCGGTCTCCTTTTTATTTATCCTCATTATTAACGGATGCATTCCTTTCCTTTACGGCCAGCCCGGTGCCGTGGATACCACATTTGCTACCGGAGGTTATTTTACCTACACGTATGAGGACGGGGGATTTACCCGGCTGGCTATTCAACCAGATAACAAGATACTGGGGTCCTGCTACTTCAATTTCAATATCACACGCCAAAAACCGGACGGCGCGCTGGATCCTTCTTTTGCCGGTGGGATGTTCCATGGATTGGAATATTCTGGTTCGTTTGTCTGTTATGATCTTAAAGTGCAGCCGGATGGAAAAATACTGGCGGTAGGAGGGAAGCAGTATGATTATATTTTAGACATTTACCACGGGACCATCATCAGGTTAACATCAACCGGAACCCTGGATACTGCGTTTGGCACCGGGGGAGTGGTCGTTCATACCGACGGTCCTGAAGAACGGGTGTATACCTCCGTAGCGGTTCAAAACGATCAAAAGATCCTGGTAGGCGGATTTACGGAGAATGCTTCCGGTACCTATTCCGTCATCCTCTGCAGGCTTCATCATGACGGCTCTTATGACGGTTCCTTCGGGAACAGCGGGAAGGTTATCCTGGATATTCAGGGCGGTTCCGCGGTGGATCCTGAACTGCTTCTGTTGAATGACGGCAAAATAGTAGTTTCCGCTATCAATCAGTACACCGGGGTCTCTCATGCCGTCCTGGTGAGGCTCAATTCCAACGGGACCGTCGACAGTACTTTCGCGGATAACGGGACATTAGTTTCAGTCCCATCCGTACACAAGACTCCTTGGTTTAACAATCATTTCTCTCAGCAATCCGATGGAAAGTTCGTATTTGCCGGATGCACCACCGTGAATCTGACCGAGTACGGGATCATTCTGCGGTTCAGCCCCGACGGATTTCCTGACAGCACCTTCGGATCTGCAGGCAGTGTCATCCTGGATTCCGTTCCCGGGTTCTTTGGAGCGGTGAACCAACCGGACCATAAGATCATTGCAGGTTTAGGGGGATACAGAATGGTGCGTATCAATGAGAACGGTACTGTGGATACAAGTTTCGGACAGGGGGGATATATGCTCATGAATGTTTTCCCGGGGGCCTCCTGGGAACAGATGTACTCCCTTGTCCTTCAGCATGGCGGTAAGATCATTACCGGAGGAGTATCGGAGGAAATGATCCCGAAAGTCGGATTATTTTACCATTACGCCATGACCCGTAATTTTTCGGGATTGAATTGTCCGGTACCTACTGCCGGGTTTACCAATAAGGTCAATGATTCCTGTGTTCAGTTCAAGGATATCTCGACCTCTGCGACGAGCTGGCAATGGGATTTCGGGGATAGCCTAACTTCGACTGATCAGAATCCCGTACATTACTATACTAACCAGGGGCACTATTATGTTTGCCTTCAGATAACCGATACCTGCGGTTCATCGTCATTCTGCGACACGGTCGATTTTTGCGATCATGTGAAAACATCATTCTCACAGGTTGTAGATGGTCTCAATGTTGTTTTCACTGACTCATCCAATCACGCAAACTCCTGGCACTGGGATTTCGGAGACGGTCAATCCTCAAATGTTCAGAACCCCGATCATCTTTATGCTGGTTATGGGGAATATTATGTCTGCCTTAGGGCTACAAATGAGTGTAATGCGGAAATAAAGTGCGATTCGGTGATTGTAAAGCCAAATTCGATTGGAGAAATAGCCAGGATCTCCGTGAGGGTAATCCCCAATCCCGCCCGTAATTCTTTCCAATTAGCTTATAATTCAGTTCAGAGCGGGAGATGCGTGTTGCAAATCTTGGATATGAAAGGTGTCATCATGCGTGACGAAGAAATATTAAATCCCATGGAACAGATCAATATTAAAGACTTGGTCCCGGGTTTATACCAGGTGAGGATCATCCTGCCGGAGCAAACGTTCTGTACAAAATTCATCAAGCTCTGATTCCCCACATCACTCGTCACGGGTTACACGTCAAGCGTCACGTGTCACTCGTCACGCGTCACGAAATCCATCAGACCCCGCCATCCTTATCCATGATATTATCTTTGTATATTAATACGTAGAACCGATGAAAGAATTCATGCTTCTGATCCGGAACAGGATGGATCATCAGGCCGACTGGAGCGAGGAAAAGCACAGGCAGTTCTTGAAAAAATGCGAGGTATATATCGAGCGGCTGAAAAACGAAGGAAAGCTGATCTCGGCACAGCCGCTGGTGAGGGAGGGGAAGATCCTTTCAGGCACAGCCGGTGCTCTAAAGGAGATGCCATTCAATGAAACGCACGAGGTACAGGTCGGATATTATCATATTCTTGCCGGCGATATTGAAGAAGCGACAGAGATCGCCAGGCAGAACCCTGAATTCGAATTCAGCACGACGGCACGCATAGAGGTCAGGCCGGTAAAGACCCGCGAAAGCGAAACCGGGTACCGCTATCCCGGGAAAAAATAAGATTTCGGCCTCAATTCCTGCCTCTTCTTTCCTGATCCTTAACTGGTTTAAAAGTTCAGTACGATCCCTACCCCATGATTCGTCGCACCGAAGCGGAGGGAAGTGGAGTTTCCCGCTTTATACAGATCCATCGCTTTGCTGACCTTGAGGGGAACATACAATTCAAGAATACTGCCTGCGACCACACCTCCAAGACCCAACCCGAAGATCAGGTCCGATTCCGTGATCAATCCCCATAAGACCAGCATGGAGGAAGAAAGACCGATAATGGTGGCCCCTGCCGCAAATACCCGGGCCTGGCATACCCGGCGGAACAGCTCTTCGTCGACCTTATTACTTTTTCCGCGCTCCACCAGGAGTTCCCGGGCCTTGTTGAGCTCGCTCCAGGAACCGATGGAGAACAGGAAACCTACCGCTCCGATCGACAGGCCGACCAGTGTGACCGCGTCATTCCGGCTTAACGATCCGTATGAAAGAACGGTTAATCCGGCCCCGGTTATCGAAACTGCTGCCGTGGAAATATAATTCCCCTCTTTCAGGTGATCAAATGCTGTTAGTGAAGTATCGTCCTGGTGAGTTGGTATCAGCTCTTCATCCGGATTCTGGGCAGAAACTTTTCCCGAAATCAGAAGAAGCAATATGATGAAGAGCTTTTTCATTCCGGTGGGTTGTTGATTACCGCGATCAAATATATTATAGCCGGGCCTCCATATAAAATTGATTTTCACAAGATGATTTGGGGGTTTGCGATTTTTGCGACATTTACATCACCTCGCTAAGGGTCACATGAAGAAAACTAAGTGAAAAAGATCGCATTTCTTTTTCTGGCGGTTGTGATATTCATCCTGACGGGTTGCTCACTGGTCATGTACGAGCAGTACGGGATGAAATTCCCCAAAACCCTCGATACGACTGAGATCCGGCACTGGGCAAAGAAATTCAACATCCCGCAGGATAAGGTATTTGTGCTGGATACCAATTACATGGTGTTCCTGAAAACTTTGCCAGTCTTTGACTCAGCCAGAATATCTGATACAACAAAAAAATGGAAGTACAAAGTACGGAACAATCATGCTCAACCGATGCAGGCGCTTTACTTCGACCCTTCCGGCAAGCTTGTGTCGTACCATGTCAATTGCGACTTCGGGGGATTTCCCGACCTCAAGTTCAATGCCGGCGGGAATTTCAATGTCTTCGTTCCGGTCAGCACTTCCTATATTTTCCCGGAGATTACTTTCTCCTTACTGCAACCCTGGATCCGGACCCTTCGAAACGAACCGCTGCCTTCGCAACTTTACCCGGTGCATGATTATACCATCGTGGTATTCTGGTGCCGGTTCGGAGGACGGCAATCGAAACGGTTTATCAGGACTATCCAGGATAACCTGAAGCTGGCAGGGGACACGAAATATTCCATCCTATACGTGAATGATGACAATTTTCAGTGTAAGGATGCCTATAAGTAGGCAGTTGGCATTCACAGAACCCTTAAAC
>DATJQF010000128.1:0-10818 GCA_035505995.1 Bacteroidales bacterium | reverse complement strand
GAAACCGAAGGGATCACGAATTCATCCTCGGTAAAGGAGGCAGGCCGGTAAACGGCTTCGGCCTTTCTCCTGAAATCTTCTTTGATCTTCTCCGTCTCTGCTACGGCTGTCTTATCTCCTGCATTGCCCCGGATGATCGGTTGCAGGTATTCCATCGAGGCCCTTTTATCCGGCTGACTGAGCAGCGGCACATCCTGGAAATGCGGTTCGAACGTAACGGTTTCCTTTGAGCCTTCCAGCCGGTATTCCACCTCGGACGGCATGAACCCCGAATGCTTCTCACTCAGCTGGTGCCCGCGGTCCTTCGACAGGAAATGCCTTAATGTATGGTAGTTCGGGTAATATCCCCGGTAGTGGAAGTCTGCAATCAGAGATGGATACATTTATTTTAAAAAAATCAAAACTAATATCAAAAGATCTCTTAGAATTTTCAACTAAAATAAGAAAAAAGTGAAAATTTATATTATATAAATACATATACAAAATTAGATATATTATTTATATTAAAATAAGTAGCAGGATATTTGACTTTCTTATTTTAATATATTTTATTTGTAATATACAAGTTATATAAGATCTTGTTTCCAACTCCTAGTATTATTCTTATCATCAAAAAATAAATTGAGTTATTCCAGATTTCAGACTTTAAATCTGCATATAGCCAATTGTTACTTGTCTGGAGGAAAAAAGATTATTATTTCTCAAAGATTTGCAATCATCCAATGAAATGATGGTATAATTTTTCAGATTTCTATTGAATATTTTGAGGCGGACTAATTATGTCTAGAAATTTAAGATTATATATAATACTGTTTTTTCTTTTTTGCATCCAACTAGCAGCACAAGCCTGGATAAAATATTTCGGTTTGGGATCCAATATTATTGGCTATTATATAATTGAGAATTATGATAAAGGATATTTATTATTAGGTAATAAAAACTATAATTATTGCTGGATTATAAAAACAGACATTAACGGGAATCAATTATGGGATATTAAGATTGGAGATGGGAGTTATAATTGTGTGCCAAGCGATATTGAACAAACTATGGATGATGGATTCATCATTTCTGGATCCATGTCAAAATATGATCCATCAAAAGCTGATCCATTTATAATTAAATTCAATAAATGCGGAGAAATGGAGTGGTGCAAAGTTCTGAATTATCCAGGAAATACTGATTATGGGCAAAGTGTAAAATGTACTCCCGATGGGGGTTATGTCCTTCTAACATTTAACTATTCAAGCGAACCGGATAGGAAAATTCATTTATTTAAGTTCAACAGTTTAGGTGATCTAACATGGCAAAAAAACTATATTAGGGATTCTCTTGCATTTGGGGATTATATACGAAAGTTATTTACAGATACCACGAACTTTTTAGTGACTGGATTTTGTTATTACCCAAACCCAGGACAACCAGGAGGATGGATCCGGCCATATTATATTCAAACGGATACTAGTGGTAATGAACAATGGCAACTGGTTTACAGTAAAAATATCGGATTGGGATATATAGGGGAAGCCTGGGCCACTATCAAAGGAATTAATAATGATTATTATTCTTCAGGCAGAAGAGAAGGAAGTCCTGAACTAATCAAATTTTCAACCAGCGGAAATGAAATATATAATTCAGATCTTTTCCCGAGTGCAGATGGAGGAAATGCGACGACCATTACGGCATTGAATGATAGCATTTTAATTTTATGTGCGGGCTGGGTTCTCAGCGGTGGACCAAATTATTTGGCATTTATAAAAACAGATACCTCAGGAAATATTAGGAAAATAGGATACTTACCAGATCCGGAGAATAGTGCTATTTATTGGTCTGCAAAGACTTTTGATAATAAAATATTGGGGATTGGAACAAACTCAGTTGGCTCTAATTCAAGGATTGTACTGAATAAAGTCAATTCAGACTTAGAGAATGACACTATTTATACACAACCGTTTACTTATGACAGCTTATGCCCAGATTCAATTACTTCCAAAACCATTGATCCGAATTGCGATTTAGCAGTTGATATCGGGGAACCTGATCATGACCCGCAAACTATTCAGATCAAAGTATTTCCCAACCCCGCACAACGGGTGGTGACGGTCGTGCTACCTAAATACATTATGATCACAAATGAGTACCCGGGGCTACATTCCGCGACTTTATATTATCAATGGCAATCGACCACACTGGAAGTGTATGATCTTTCAGGGAAACAGATTCTTTCCCGGATAATTCCTAAAAATATTCAGCAAACCGACATGGACGTTTCTCAATGGCCGAAGGGGATCTACTATTTCAGGCTCACCTATAACAACCGGACAGTAACGGGAGCCAAGCTTATTGTGAACTGATCACCGCTTCCGCCACCACACCACGTCACGCGTTACGCGTTACGCGTCACCAGTCCCTATTGTCCTGTATCACCATCCTCATCTCCCCCAGCTCCAGCGCCACCAGGTTGCCGAAGCCGTCTTTGCCACGGATGTAAGGACCGTTGTCGAGGTCGATGAACGGGTAATATTTCTGCTTCACCGAAAGGTCGATCATCTCGAGGTGCACCGGCACATGCCCGTGGATGATCCGGCGGTTGCCCGTTTTCTCCGGATCCACCTTGAAATCCCTTACCCAGAGCATCGAGTGCTTGTCTTCGAACGGATGGTCCGCATTGAAATTCAAACCGGCATGCACCAGGATGAAGTCATCCAACTCTTTAAAATATTCCAGCGACCGCATCCAGTCGAAATACTCCGCCGGGATCTCTCCCAGGTTCTTTACCCTGAAGCTCCTCAGCGTTTCACGTCCGCCGATCGCCAGCCACGAAGCCATCCTGCGGTTCCGCAGCCCGGGAAGCCAGGAACGGGAGGTCCGGATCCCGGCATCATACAGTTCCAGCAGGAAATCCTCATGATTGCCCCGAAGCAGGGTAATGGAATATTCGTCTTTCTGAAGTTCGCGGATATAATCGATCACGCCTTTCGGGTCGGGTCCGCGGTCGATGTAATCCCCCAAAAAATAAAGCTGGTCGTACCGGGCAGGGCGGATCTGCTCCCCGATCAAGGTCTTCAGGGTGCTCACGCAACCGTGCACATCCGGGATCACCCACCGTTTCTTCATCCGGCGTGGTTATTTCTTTTTGGCCTGGTTGGCAACTTCCTCCATCAGCTTTCGGATCACCTCCGGGTCGCCCAGGAAATAATCCTTAAGCAGCTTCATGTTATCGTCAAACTCTAAGATGTAGGGAATCCCGGTTGGGAGGTTCAGTCCTACGATATCCTGGTCGGAAATGTTCTTCAGGTACTTGACGATGCCGCGGAGGCTGTTGCCGTGAGCAGCCACCAGCACCTCTTTATGTTCCTGCAGCTTCGCGGCCATATCGCTTTTCCAGAACGGGACGATCCTTGCCACCGTCTCTTTCAGCGATTCGGTGGACGGGATCTCTTCCGGCTTCAGTCCGGCATACCGGTGATCGAACCTCGGATGCCTTTTATCATCCATCGCGATCGGGGGAGGAGGGACGTCGTAGCTCCGCCTCCAGATATGCACCTGCTCGTCCCCGTATTTTTCCGCCATCTCCACCTTGTTCAGTCCCTGCAGCATGCCGTAATGCTTCTCGTTCAGGCGCCAGGTCTTGTAGACCGGGATCCAGAGCAGGTCCATCTGCTCGAGTGTCAGCCACAGGGTCCGGATCGCCCGGGTCAGATAAGAGGTATACGCGATCTTAAAATGAAAGCCTTCTTTTTTCAGCGTCTTTCCGGCTTCGATGGCCTCGTTCACTCCCCGCTCGGAAAGATCCACGTCGGTCCACCCCGTGAAACGGTTCTCCTTGTTCCAGACGCTCTCGCCGTGACGCAATAAAACCAGTCTGTTCATATCGTTCGTATCGTTGATCCAGCGCCAAAATTACGGTTTTTTTAATACCTTTGCGGACTCACCAATCGCTGCTCCCATGAATTTTTACAAGCGCATCAATAACCTCCTCGGCGGGGTGGTGTTCGTAATTGCCTCGCTGGTCTATATCCTCACTTCGGAACCGACCATGAGCTTCTGGGATTGCGGGGAATACATCACCACCGCCTACAAGCTCGAGGTCGGGCATCCCCCCGGGGCGCCGCTGTTCCAGATGATCGGGCGGTTCTTCTCGCTCTTTGCCTTCGGCGATGTCACCCACGTGGCCCGGATGGTCAACACCATGACCGCCCTGTGCAGCGGCCTCACGATCCTTTTCCTGTTCTGGTCCATCACCCTGATCGCGAAAAAGATCCTGCTCTCTTCGGGGGAGATCACGAGGGAGAAGACCTGGATGATCATGGGAGCCGGGCTGGTGGGAGCGCTGGCCTATACCTTCACCGACTCCTTCTGGTTCTCGGCGGTGGAAGGGGAGGTGTACGGGATGTCGTCCTTCTTTACGGCAGTGGTGTTCTGGGCGATCCTGAAATGGGAGGAGCAGTCGGAGGAAAAGCACTCCTGGCGATGGCTCCTGCTGATCGCTTACCTGATCGGACTTTCGGTCGGGGTGCACATGCTGAACCTGCTGGCGATCCCGGCCATCACGTTTGTGTACTACTTCAGGAAATACCCTAAGACGAACTGGAAAGGATTTTTGATGGCGCTGGCGGTTTCAGTGCTGCTGCTGGCCGTGGTCATGTATATCATCATCCCCTGGATCGTAAAGCTGGCAGGGCTGTTCGAGCTCTTTTTCGTGAACATGCTCGGACTGCCGTTCAACACCGGCACCCTCTTCTATTTCCTCCTGCTCACCGGGCTGATCGTATTCGGATTGTACTACACCCGGAAGAAAGCCAGGACCGTCCTGAACACGGTCATCCTGGCTTTCATGTTCATCGTGATCGGCTACACTTCTTTCTTCCTGCTGATCATCCGCAGCAATGCCAATACCCCGCTCGACGAGAACAACCCGGAGAATGCGATGTATCTCCTTTCGTACCTGAATCGGGAGCAGTATGGCGACTGGCCCCTGCTGAACGGCCAGTATTACAATGCGCCGGTAGTGGATCGCAAGGACGGGAATCCGGTTTACACCAAGGATGATGCATCAGGAAAATACCTGATCACCGATAAGAAGGAGAAGATCGTCCCGGTATATGATTCCCGCTTCACGACGATCTTCCCCCGGATGTGGTCCAACTCGGACCCGAAACACGCGGAAGATTATATCCGCTGGGGGGATGTCAAAGGAAGGCCGGTGGAGGTTACGGAAAACGGGAAGACGGAAACCCGTTACTGCCCGACCTTCGGCGAGAACCTGACCTTCTTCTGGCGGTACCAGGTGATCCATATGTATTACCGGTATTTTATGTGGAATTTCGTAGGCCGGCAGAACGATTTCCAGGGGAACGGGAGCAAGATCGACGGCAACTGGAAGAGCGGCATCCGTTTCATCGACCGCTGGCGCCTTGGCTCGCAGGATATCCCCGATGCCCGGAAAAGCAAAGCCGACAACAGCTTTTATTTCCTGCCGCTGATCCTCGGGCTGATCGGATTTTTCTACAACTACCGCAAGGACCGGCGTTCCACCTGGGTGATCTTCCTGTTGTTCTTCATGACCGGCATCGCCATCATCCTGTACCTGAACCAGTATTCACCGCAGCCGAGGGAAAGGGATTACGCCTATGCAGGCTCCTTCTATGCTTTTGCCATCTGGATCGGGCTGGGGGTGATGCAACTGAGCGAATGGCTTTTGAAGATCGTCAAACCTCTGCCTGCCATTGCAATTGCCACCCTGGGCTCGCTGATCCTGGTCCCCGGGATCATGGCCCAGCAGGGGTGGGACGACCACAGCCGGGCGAACCGCTATACCTCGCTGGCCGTCGCGAAGAATTACCTGAATACCTGCGCCCCGAATGCCATCCTTTTCACCAACGGCGACAACGATACCTTCCCGCTCTGGTATGCCCAGGAGGTAGAGGGTATCCGTACCGATGTGCGGGTCGTCAACCTCAGCCTGCTGAGCCTCGACTGGTATATCGACATGCTGAAGCGGAAAGCCTACAATTCGGAACCGGTCCCCTTTTCGCTCACCTGGGATAAATACCGGATGGGGAACCACGACGCCACCTATATCGTGGAGGACCCGGCGGTCAAGGATTATTACGTGAACCTGAGAGACCTGTTCAACCTGATGAACATGGACGAGAGGAAGCTGAAGATCACCACCCAGGATTACGGGGTTTTCGATTATTTCCCGACGAGGAAATTCATGGTGACCTATGACCCGGAGAAGATCCGGCAGGAGAACCTGGTTCCCGCAACATACCTTGCGAAGCTGGATACCGTGAGGTGGTCCATCAAGAACAACGTGCTGGGCAAGAACGACCTGATGATCCTCGACCTGCTGGCGCACAACGACTGGCAGCGCCCGGTCTACTTCGCCATGACCATGGAGCCGAGCACCTATATCTATTTGGGTGATTATTTCCATCTCGAAGGGATGGCATTCCGGTTGCTGCCGTCGAAAGCGGATTCGAAGGACGGTCAGCCGGGCGACGTCAACACGACCGACATGTACGACCATGTCATGAACAAATTCTACTGGGGCAACATGCAGGATCCTCATGTGTATATCGACGAGCAGAACCAGCGGATGGTTATGAACTACCGGAACATGTTCGGCCGGCTCGCCTACTACCTGATTTTGGAGAATAAGAAGGATTCCGCCCGCCGTGTGCTCGACCGCTGCCTGGAGGTCATGCCGATAGAGCTGGGGAGGATCAATTTCTTCCTGCTGCCCATACTTGACGGGTATTACAAGGTGGGGGAAACGGCAAAGGCCGGCCGGGTAGGGGAAGCGATCTACCGGGCGATGGAGCAGGATCTCGCGTACCTGTTCTCCTTCCGGGGGAAGGATCTGAAGGCAAACGACCTATCCCTGCAGGAAGATCTTATGACCATGAACCAGATGAGCAAGATCGCCACGGAAAACCATGCAGGGGTGCTGGCCCAGAAATCCGATGAGCTCTTCCAGAAATATTACCAGGAGTATATTAACCGTGTAGCCCCGCAGTAGCCATGCCTGCCATCCGCGCTCCGTTCATCTACCGGTGGTTGTCGAACCGGGACCTGGTGTGCGAAATGCCGCCGGGAGACCGTGTCCTTTACCTGACCTTCGACGATGGACCCATCCCGGAAGTGACGCCGGAGGTGCTCCGGATCCTGAAGGAAAGGAATGCGAAGGCGACCTTCTTCTGCGTCGGAGATAACGTGCAAAAGCACCCGGATGTTTTTGACCGGATCGTCCGTGACGGGCATGCGGCCGGCAATCATACCTTCAATCATCTCGACGGCTGGCGGACGCTTCCGGGGGAATATGCCGATAACGTGATGCATTGCAATACCTATTTCCGCACGACGCTTTTCCGCCCTCCTTACGGCCGATTCACCCCAAGGGAATTTTTCCTGCTGCGGAAGCAGTTCCGGTTTATTTTATGGTCGGTGCTGAGCGGTGACTACCATCATGGCACCTCGCCGGAACAATGCCTGCAGAATGTCCTGAACTATGCCTGTGACGGCTCCATCATCGTCTTTCACGACAGCCTGAAAGCAAAGGAAAAGGTGCTTTATGCTTTACCTGCTGTATTGGATCATTTCACCGGAAAGGGATTCGCCTTCAAAAGCTTGCCACAAGGATCAGGAAAGTAGGATTAAACAAGATGCTGAATGATGGTTTCCGGCCTGAATGAAAAAAAAGCCGGAAATATTAAAATATTACTTATATTTACTCGATTAAAATATTTTCAAAATGAGATCCTTATATATAAGGCTTCCTCTCATTGCGACCCTCTTCTCTTTTCTTATTCTTTCCCAAAAGATCCTTGCCTCCAACGACACAATCTCGACATTTCCTTTCATCGAGGATTGGAGTTCAGGAAGCTTTGATACCAATCATTGGACTTTTCCATACGGACAGGGAAACTGGACAATTCTTACGGGCGACGGTCATCCGGCGCCCTGTGCAGCATTCACGGGTGATCCGACCCAAACAAATTACGGCTTCTCTCTGGAAACTGCGTTGTTCGATACCAGACATTTGCTTTGCGACGACGTTTTTCTGGATTTCGATCTGGCCCTGCAAAATTTGTACACCACAGGGACAGAAAGAATGTATATCATTTTTCAGTGGTACCTCATGAAAGATACCCTTCTCATCGTGGATAATACTGATAACATCAGTTGGAATCATTACCATTTCGAGCTTGAAGATGCCGGTAATAAACTTTTTAAAATCATTTTTCAGGTAAAAGGAGTCAGTTCGAACAATTTCTCTGATTGGGAGATCGATAATATATCAATATCCCGTAAATGCAGAATAGCCACTAATATGGCAGTTGACCCGCATTGGGTTGGATCTTTATGTATAAATTCCGTTGCATGGCTTCCACCGGAATGCAATCAGCATGAAGAAGAGATGACATTTATCTTTGATGATGGAACGGGTGAAAATTCATACAGGGGCAATCCGGGAGAGGTAGTTGAATATGGAAATTATTTTCCGATCGAAATGAGTTTAGCCGGAGAATTTACCTCATTCGACCTTTATATGAAAGATAATGGTTCCGGAACTCCACAAACCTTAAGGATCGAGATTTACGACGGTTCTCAAGTGCTGGTTGGAGAATCCGATGAATTTACAGGTGCCCCATTTGATGAATGGATAACAGTTAGTGTTCCTCCTATCCCTTTTGCCGGCCCGTTCTATGCGATGGTGAAATGGAATAACATTACGGGTGAATCTTATTTTCTGGCTGCAGACGATGATGGTCCATATTCAATGGATAATCTTTATTATAAATTCGATGAGGTAAACTGGAGTCATCCCTCCTCGGTTCCTTCGGTTTTTTTACTTAGGGCGACTGCCATGGTTCAGAACAAATTGATAAAATTGACATCTCTTTTCAATTCACCTGGTATCCCGGCTTCGGATTCTGTTTTGGGATACGATATATACAAATTGGAAGACGATAAGCCTGATACTGTTAAGTTAAATTCAGAACCCATTTCTACTCCTTACTATAATGACACGATACCACCTGGCTTTTCGATTGCTTATTACTATTCGGTAAAAGCAATTTATAATGATAGTTGTGTATCAGATTTTAGTGATTGGGTGTTGGACTATGGATGTTGTATGACTGTGCAGGATCGATCGGTGAATGGGTTATTAAAGATTTCTCCAAACCCTGCCTCCAGATTCACTGAAGTCACTTCGGAGTCATCTATCATTATGATCAGGTTATATAATTCTCAGGGCCTGTTGCAATTTAAGCATGTGGGATGCAATGACAAGAGATGTAAAATAGATGTTTCGGGTTATCCTGCGGGACTTTATTATATCAGCATCACTACCAGTCACGGATCAGCATCGCAGAAGATCGTCGTGGTTCATTAAACGGTCAACAGGTCAATGGATGGAACGAGATGAGAAATACTTTTTTTTCATGGTGATGCTAAATTCTCCGTTCCGTTCTGAAATCATGATTCGTTGATCTTTGTTCGATTATTCGAAAAAGTCTATTGCCTGAAATAATGCCAGCAGACGAGTAGTTAGCGGACGGCAGATCAGGGGATTCGCGGATTATAGTCCTCCTTCGTCTGCAAAACTGTAATACTTGTCCTCCCCGAGGATGATATGATCCAGCACCGCGATGTCGAGCATATTCCCGGCGTCGCGGATCTTCTTCGTGATCCGTTGATCGGCCTCGCTGGGCTGGATGTTCCCGGAGGGGTGGTTGTGACCGAGCAGGATGGAGGAGGCCCGCTGGTCGAGGGCGATCTTGAAGATCTTCTTCGGATCCACCACCGTCCCCGAGATCCCACCCTCGCTGATGCAGCATTTGCCGGTCACCTTGTTGGCCTTGTTCAGCAGGATGATCCAGAATTCCTCGTAGGGCTGGTCGCCCATCGTGCTGCGGAAGATCTCCCAGGCATCGCGGCTGCAGGTGATCTTTTCCCGGGCCACGGCTTCCGCCTCGTTCCTGCGCTTGCCCAGCTCGAGTGCTGCCAGAATGGTGATGGCCTTGGCCTGGCCGATGCCGTTGAAAGCGGTCAGGTCGCTCAGGTTGAACCGGGCCAGCCCGATCAGGTTGTCCCCGGCTTTCTTCAATACCTGACGGGCGAGATCGACGGCCGACTCCTTCCGGCTGCCGGAACCCAGCAGGATCGCCAGCAGCTCCGCGTCGCTCAGCGAGTTCTTGCCTTTCAGCACCAGCTTTTCCCGCGGACGGTCGTCTTCCGCCCAGTTGCGGATGGGATGTTTATTCTCGTAAGGTTCCATTTAATTTTTTACATTAATCGGGGAAAATCCAAAAGGTGAAAGCTGGATAGAGTAATTTTGAGAATAGTATGTGTCCTTCATGCAGTACTTCGTGTACCTTCGTGGTTAAGTTATTGTGAGAACACAGAAGACACAGAAAATACTGATGACACAGATCATTAAATTGAAGACTCTCACTTCGACGAATGATTATGCGGAGCAGCTTCTCGCGAAGGGGGAGGTGGAGGAGGGGACCGTGATCTGGGCGGAGGAGCAGACCGCCGGGAAAGGGCAGGGCGCCAACACCTGGGAAAGCGAGCCGGGGAAGAATCTTACCTTCAGCCTGATCCTTCATCCTCATTTTATTCATCCTTCCTTGCAGTTCATGATCAGCAAGGCCGTGTCGCTGGGAGTGCTGGAGTATGCGAAGACGGTCCTTCCGGGGATCTCCTGCGGCCTGAAATGGCCCAACGATATCTGTGCCGGGGAGAAGAAGCTGGGCGGCATCCTGATCCGGCATATGATCTCTGGAGAGAGGATTGTTTCCA
>DATJQF010000127.1:0-15908 GCA_035505995.1 Bacteroidales bacterium | reverse complement strand
TTTTGAAGTAAAGCATGATGTCTCGAAACCCTTCGTGATCTCTTCAGGCAATGTGAACGTAGAGGTCCTCGGCACCACCTTTTATGTCAACACGGAAAGAGCGGACGGGAAACTGGAGGTGATCCTGAATTCAGGGAAAGTAGCCGTTTATTTCAGCGAGACCCCCGGGAACAGGGTGATCCTGACCCCGGGAGAAAAAGCGGAAGTCAGCCGCGACACCCGCAAGATCGAAAAAGATGTGAACGACGATCCCAACTGGCTCTCCTGGAAAACAGGCCGGCTGGTCTTTAACAACACCCCGCTGGGAGAGATCGCCCAAGACCTGATGAGGGTCTATCCGGTAAAGATAGAACTGACCAGTCCCGGGATCTCCCGGTGCCTGGTCACGGCCACCTTCGAGAACCAGTCCCTGGAATCGGTGCTGAATGTTCTGAAAGCCACGCTGAATGTAAAGATCACGATATCCGGTACCACGATCATGATCAGCGGCGATGCCTGCAGGTAAGATCCACATAAAAGGCCATAGCCTGCTTCTCCTGTTATTCCTGTTGTTTGTAACTCCCCTTTTTTCCCAGGACCTGGAAAAGAAGATCACGGTCGTTTGCAAGAACAAGCCCCTGGGCGAAGTGATCCGTGAGATCGGGGAAAAGGGGAAGATCCTTTTTTCCTACAGCCCCCAGCAGATCCCCGTGGATACGCGGGTCACCCTGAAAGCGAAGGATAAGCCGGTAAAAGAGATCCTCGACGACCTGCTGGGGCCTCTCGGGATAGATTACCTGAAAGTGGAAGATCATGTCGTCCTGAGGATGCGGGCACCCGGCAAAGGGACGCCGGGTCCGGAAAAACAGAATCCGAAGCAGAAATTCACTCTCAGCGGGTATATCCGGGACAAAGCGACCGGGGAAGTGCTGATCGGCGCCACGGTTTCGGTCCGGGGCACCACCCTGGGCACTACGGCCAATGCCTATGGTTTCTTTTCGCTGACCGTTCCGGCCGGGGAGATCCGGCTGGATGCTTCTTTCCTCGGATATATCACCCTGACCCTGGACCTGGTGGCGGACGATAACAAACAACTGAACCTGGAAATGACGGAAACCCGGATCGATATCAAGGAGGTGGAGATCATCGGGGGGATCACGGGCACCGACCCGAAATTAAACCAGCTCAGCCAGATCAGCTTTTCCTCGAAAACCCTCTCGCAGCTGCCCGGCTTTGTCGGGAACCTGGATGTCATCAAGGCCCTGCAATCGGTGCCGGGCATCAAGGCGTTCGGCGACGGTTCCGCCCTGTTTTACGTCAGGGGAGGGAACAGCGACGAGAACCTGGTCATGCTCGACGATGCCCCCATCTACACCCCCTCGCACCTGTTCGGGTTCATGTCCGCGATGTCGCCGGATGCCGTGAACGATATCCAGGTGTACAAAGGCGACTTTCCGGCCCGGTTCGGGGGAAAGCTTTCCTCTGTCGTCGATATCCGGGCCAAAGACGGGAACATGAAAAGGCTGAGTTTCGGCGGGAATATCGGACCCTATGCTTCCTCGCTCACGTTTGAGGGCCCCATCGTGAAGGATAAATGTTCCTTCTTCCTTTCGGGAAGGCTTTCCACGCTTTTCTGGCTCAAGGATATCTATTCCACGTTCCGGTCCTTCAATATCGGTTTCTACGACATCAACGGCAAGCTGAATTTCAACCCCAACGCGAACAACCGCTTCTATATGACGTTTTATTACGGGAACGACCAGCTGTTGCGGGCCACCACGGCCGCGATCAACACGTACGGCATCAGCTGGCACAACCTGGCGGCGACCCTGCGCTGGAACCACCTGTTCAGCAACAAGCTTTTTTCCAATACTACGGTCAATTACAGCCGCTACAACTATTTCCTGTACCTGGCGGAAAACCTGCGGGATTACTGGAATTCCTCGATCTCCAACATCACGCTGAAATCCGACTTCACCTGGTACCTGAACTCGTGGAACACGCTCCGGGCCGGCATCGAGGTAAGCTACCATTATTCCAACCCCGGGAATGTGACGCTCGCCAATCCTTCCGCCGACACGATGGCTCCCGACATACCTCAGTACCGGTCGATGGAGTACAACCTTTACCTGAGCAACGAACAGTCGCTGGGAAAAAGATGGCTGCTGAATTACGGCGTTCGGATCCCCGTATGGCAGGATCTGGGTCCCACCAAATATTATACGTTCGGGAACAATCACCAGGTCATCGACAGCACGGAAGTAAAAGCCGGTGCTACCTACTCCGTTTATTATACGATAGAACCCCGGGTGAGCCTCCAGTTCCTCGCCGGTAAGAACATTTCCCTGAAGGCCAGCTACGGCAGGATGACGCAATACCTGCAGGTGCTCACCAATTCCACCAGTCCGTTCACTTCGCTGGAGTTGTGGGTTCCGGCAGGTCCGACCCTCCAACCCCGGACCGCCGACCAGGTGACGCTGGGATATTCCCAGAAAGTGTGGCAGTCGCGGCTCGTGCTTTCCGCCGAAGCCTTCTACAAATATTACAACCATTACATCGATTTCCGGGATCATGCCAACCTGCTCTACAATCCGCATATTGAAGGCGAGCTGAGGTTCGGGACGGCCGAGTCCTACGGGATCGAGATCATGATCCGCAAGCCCACCGGCAAGCTCACCGGCTGGATCGGGTACACCTATTCCCGGGCCATCGTGAAAACCCCTGAAGTGAACAACGGCAACCGTTATGCGGCATTTTACGATTGTCCCAACAATGTGGTCGTAAATCTTTCCTATGCCGCCACCCCGCGATGGACCGTTTGTGCCGACTGGATCTACATGAGCGGCGCTCCGTTCACGTCCCCGGTAGGGTTTTATTACAATAACGGGTATTCGGTCCCGCTGTACGGGGATAAGAACAACGACCGGCTGCCCGATTATCACCGGCTCGACCTCTCGGTGTCCTATCAGCTCAACAGGCCGGGGGGCCGGTTCCGGCACAGCCTGATCGTGACCCTGTATAATGTATATGCCCGGCTGAACCCGTTCTCCGTCAGCTTCAATAAGTACGAGAATTCCCAGGGGGAATTCGTGGTGCCTTCCGACATGATCGGGGGGTACACGCTGGTCCCGACCGCGATTTCCGTCGCCGGGATCATCCCCTCCATAAACTATCAATTCAGGTTCTGATGAGTAAACGGCTGCTTTGGATCGGAATGATATTGCTCGCCTCCGGCTGTGTGAAGCAGGTGGACTGGCCGGTGAAGAAGTTTTCCGGGAACCTGCTGGTGGTGGACGGCATTCTCACCAACGAGGTGAAGCAGCAGTCGGTGATCCTCACCCTTCCCGTATCCCAGCTGAACGAAAACCCCGGGGCAGCCACCGGGGCGACGGTGGTCGTCAGCAACGAGGACTCCACCTATCAGCTCACCGAGCAGCCGGCCAATTCGGGGATCTACGTCACTTCGAAGACCTTTACCGCCTATCCTGACAAGAACTACAATCTCCTGATATACTACCAGGGACAAACCTTCACTGCCAAGGCCCGCATGGAGCCGGGAGCATATTTCCAGCAGCTGAGTTATAAAAAGAATGAAGGGAACGACCTTTACCATGTCGATTATGTCGCCAGCGCCTTCACCACGGGGGAGCCTGCCATGTGGGAATTGCTCCTGGACTGGTCCTCGGTGCCCGGGTACGATACGCTGGATCCCTCGCAGACCCGGGCCCGGATGCTGTTTTACACGCTCCGGACGCTCGACGTGAGCGAGATCTTCGCTCCGGCGGTCGAACAGGTCTCCTTCCCGGCCGGGACCATCATCGAGGAACGGAGATATTCCCTGACGGCCGCTCATGCGGAATATATCCGGACGCTGCTGCTGGAAACCACCTGGCAGGGAGGACTGTTCAGCTCTTCTTCGTCCAACGTCGCCACGAATCTCAGCGCAGGGGCTACCGGATTCTTCGGGGTATGCGCCGTGACCTCGCTGTCGATCACCGTTACGCCCTGATTGTTCTTCCCGAAAAAAATTGGAAAAAAAGTGTTTTTCCCGTCAGGGTAAATCCGGGTCCGGGTGTATAACAGCTAAGAAACCCAAAATCAGATACCATGAAAGCAATGAAAAAAATCACCTATGCGTTCGTCCTGCTGGCTGTTTTCGGCTTACTCCTGGCGGGATGCACGAAAAAAGAGACGACGGAAAGCACTTCCAACACTACCACCGACATCCAGCAGCTGCAGAAGGATGAGAACATCGTGGAGAATGCCACCGATGATGTTTCCAACGATGCCAATACGGTATTGTCGGGCGGCAACGGCCTGAAGCTCTGGCAGGGCCCCTGCGGGGTGACGATCGATTCCGCCACCACGATCGGGGATACGATCATCTATCATCTGACCTATAACGGACCTAACTGCAACAACACCCTCATCCGGACCGGGAATGTGGATGTCAAGAAGAAGATCGGCGAATACTGGGTAAATCCCGGGACGACCGTCACCCTTACTTTGATCAACTTCCATATCGTGCGCATCCTTCACCCGGATCATTCCGTAACTTTCAACGGCATCAAGCATTTCCAGAATGTGACCGGAGGGTACCTCTGGATGATCGGCTTTGAGCTTTCCTCGGTGGAACACAAGGTCTGGGGAACGGTCCAGGCTACTTTCAGCGACAATTCCACCCGGACCTGGAACATTGCCCGTCAGCAACTCTTTACAGGCAAACAGGACAGCCTCGTGATGGCCATCGACGGACTGGGCACTGCCGATGGTTATGATAAACTGGTAGTATGGGGAATCAACCGCCAGAGCAAACAATTCTATTCCCAGATCGAACAGACGGTGATCTATAAGCAAGCCTGCACCTGGGATCCCTGCGCGGGGAGCCAGACCCTGCTGCTGCCTACGGAAAATAAATCCGCCACGCTCACCTACGGATACGATGATAACAACCAGCCCATCACCGGGGATGAATGCCCCACCAAGTTCAAGCTGGACTGGGTATGGGACGGTGTTTCCGGCACGATCTTCCTTCCGCTTCCCTGATCAAACATCATAACTTGTCTCACTCACAAAAACTCACACTGCTATGAAAACAAAAGGTTTCCTGCTGACTCTCGGATGGACAGTCCTCACACTCTCGACCTTCTCACAAAAAGTTTCTCAGGCTGATCTACCCAATGAGTTCTATGCCGGGTACGGCTTAGGCTCTGTCTTCTATTTCTCGGGACTATCCAATCACTATTATTCAGATGCTTATCCTTATAAAGCCGATCAGTATCTGCGGTCGGCAGGAACCTTTTTACTCGGGTATACCCGGCACCTGAACCGGGTGGTATCCGTGGGAAGCCAGTTCGCTTATTTTCCTGCCACTACCGATCTCACGTACAACGATTATTCTGAAGGGACCGGAACCAATGACGTGATCCACCGGACGGCGCATGACAATGTTCTGATGGCGCTCACCCGGATCACCTTCAGCTATGTCAGCAAGTCCTTCTTCAGGATCTACTCCGGATTTGCCATCGGCGTGACGGTCGACCTGGGCAACGTCACCTATAACGGGACCACTGAAAACAAGAGAAAACTGCTGCCGGCCGGCCAGCTGACCATGTTCGGCGTACGGTTTGGAAGATCCCTGGGCGGGTTCCTCGAAATGGGGATCGGGACCCTGGGCATTGTTACCGCCGGCATCAGCTACAAGATCAAAGACTGAACTCCTGTTTTATGGTAATGGGCGGGGTTGCCGGTGATCAGGGCAACCCCGTTTTTTTTGTAACTTTGCAGGCAGAAAAACCCGGCCGGATGAACCCCCTGGAACCCAAAATCATCGAAGCGCTCCGCCGAGTGCATGACCCGGAGATCCCGGTCAATATTTATGACCTCGGGCTGATCTATGAGCTGAATATCGACGATCACAATAATGTGGTCATCATCATGACGTTAACGGCTCCTAACTGCCCCATCGCCGAGGATATGCCGGGGATCGTGAAGACCGAGGTCTCCACGGTGGAAGGCGTCGGCAATGTCGAGGTGAACCTGGTTTTCGAGCCGCCCTGGGACATGGACCGGATCACCGAGGAGGCAAAGCTGGAGCTTGGACTCCTGTAAGGTCCTCCCGGTCCTTTTTATTCCCCCATTCCTGCCGATTTCTTAATTTTGCATGATCTTTATCGATTTTCATGGCTGCGAAACCGGGTGATCTGCTTGCGACTATAAATTCTCCTTCCGATCTGAAGAAACTGAAACCGGAAGAACTGCCCCGCCTGTGCGAGGAATTGCGGCAATTCATCATCGAAATGGTCTCCACCAACCCGGGCCATCTCGGGGCCAGTCTCGGCACGATCGAGCTGACCGTTGCGATCCATTATGTTTTTGATGCGCCGTCCGACAAAGTGATCTGGGACGTCGGGCACCAGGCCTATGCCCATAAGATCCTGACGGGGCGCCGGGATGTTTTCCATACGAACCGGACCTTCAAAGGCATCAGCGGGTTCCCGAAGATGTCGGAAAGCCCGTACGATGCCTTCGGCGTGGGTCATTCCTCCACTTCCATCTCTGCTGCCCTGGGCATGGGGATCGCGGCGAACCTCAACCAGGATAAAGACCAGCACCAGGTAGCCGTCATCGGCGACGGCGCTATGACCGGCGGGATGGCCATGGAAGCGCTGAACAATGCCGGCGTCTCCAACACCAACCTGCTGGTGATCCTGAACGACAACGGGATCGCGATCGACCGCAGCGTGGGCGCCCTCAAGGATTACCTGGCGGATATCGTGACGTCCAAAACCTATAACCGGATCCGCGACCGGATCTGGTACCTGATGGGAGGAGGAACACCCTACGGAAGGAATTCAAGGGCCGTGGTGAAGCAGATCGGGAATGCCCTGAAGGTGACCCTGCTCAAGCGAAGCAACCTCTTCGAGGCGTTCAACTTCCGGTACTTCGGGCCGGTGGATGGTCATGACGTGATCCGCCTGGTGAAATTGCTGAAGGACCTGAAGGACATCCGCGGACCCAAACTGCTGCATGTGATCACGGTGAAGGGCAAAGGATACAAGCGGGCCGAAGAGGACCAGACCGTGTACCATGCGCCCGGGGTCTTTGATAAGAACACCGGAGAGATCCGGGAGGATAAATGCCACGGCCAGCCCCCTAAATACCAGACGGTTTTCGGCCGGACCATCATCGAGCTGGCGGAAATGAACCCGAAAGTGATCGGGATCACTCCGGCCATGTCGACCGGCTGCTCCCTGAACCTCATGATGAACAAGATGCCCGGTAGGGCATTCGACGTAGGCATCGCCGAACAGCATGCCGTCACCTTCTCGGCCGGGCTGGCTGCTTCAGGATACATTCCCTTCTGTAATATCTATTCCACTTTCCTGCAGCGTGCCTACGACCAGATCATCCACGATGTGGCCCTGCAAAACCTGCGCGTCGTCTTTTGCCTCGACCGCGCCGGGCTGGTGGGAGAGGACGGCGCCACCCACCACGGGGCGTTCGACCTTTCCTATCTGCGATGCGTTCCGAACATGACCGTAGCGGCTCCGCTGAATGAGGAGGAGCTGCGAAACATGATGTACACTGCCCAGCTCGGGTCGAAAGGTCCGTTCGCGATCCGCTATCCGAGAGGCAGGGGGGTCATGACTGAATGGAAAACCCCTCTGACAGAGCTCGAACCGGGCAAAGGAAGAATGCTGCGCGACGGGAAGGATACGGCTATCATCACCATCGGACACATCGGAAATGAGGCGGTCAAAGCCTGCGACCTGCTGGAGAAGGAAGGGATCTCCGTGGCGCACTTCGATATGCGGTTCCTGAAGCCCCTGGATGAAGAGCTGCTGCACGGGATCTTTAAGAAATTCAAAAAGATCGTAACGGTAGAGGACGGTACCCTCATCGGCGGGTTAGGCACGGCCGTGATCGAATTCATGACCGACCACGGATACCAGTCCCGGGTGAAACGCCTGGGCATCCCCGACCGGTTCATTGAGCAGGGCACCCTTGAGGAGCTTCACCATGAGTGCGGATATGACGCGGAAGGCATCATCGCGGCCGTAAGATCATTTTGAAATATCACCTCAACAAGGTGAACGTCCCCTTCCGGATATTGGTCTTGCCCGGGTTATCGGTTCCCTCAAACGTGGCATAATAGACATACACCCCGGCCGGACAATATTCGCCTTTATAAACACCGTTCCACCCCTGGTCCAGGTCGTCCGTCTGAAATACCATGGCTCCCCACCGGTCATAGATCTCCAGGTGATATTTGCTGATGCTTAGCCCTTTCGGGCGGAATACATCGTTATGCCCGTCCTCATTGGGGGAAAAAGCGTTCGGGAACCAGAGCTCCGAGGGGCAGTCCGTCAACCGGACGGTATCGGCTGCCGAACAACTGTCCACCGTGACCCGGACCCAGTAGGTGCCCGGCGCGGTAGCCACAAAGATCGAGTCGGTGCTTGAGTCCTGCCAGAGATAGGCAGCACCTGCCGTTGGAACATAAGTGCCGTGCATCACCACCTGATCTCCCGGGCAGATATACTGATCAGCGCCCAGGTCGACCGGTATCTTCTGCTTGTAGGAGAGGGTGGTGGTAAGGATGCTGTCGCACCCGCCGGAAGTATGCAGCGTGTCGAGGTATATCCCGGCCGTGGTCTGCCAGCTTCCGCCGGCAAAATAAGGAACGCCGTAGCAAACCAGGGTATCCAGGGCGTAGGTGAGCGCCGGGGCAAAAGTCACCCGGACCGTATCGCTTGCCTGGCATCCGGAGGCCACCGTGGCCTTCACCCAGTAAGAGCCGTTCTGCTTCACTCCGATCGTTTGGGAGGTCGCCCCGGTGCTCCACAGATAGGAGGAGTATCCCGGTCCGGCATCCAGCACCACGGTCTGGCCGGTGCAGGCCGTGGTATCGTTGCCCAGGTTGACAGCCGGACCCGGAAGGACGGTGATCTCCTTACATTGCTGACCTTCCGCAATTGTTCCCCGGTCGGTGATCAGCAGGACCGTATAGGTACCGGGGGTGGTGTACGAATACGCAGGAGGATTTTTCAGGGTCGAGAAAGGCAGGGTGGCAGCCGTGCAATCGGGGAAATAAATGACCGAGATCGTGGAATTCCCTGTATTCGTGGCGATGGCATAAACTGTATCCCCGATCCTCGTCCAGTTGGAGAAGATCGAAGGGTGGTCCAGCCCGGCAGGATTCGGGTTAAAAAGGGCGGCCACCGACAGGCTGGCACAGGCCCCTCCGTTCAGATCGAGCCTGGCCAGGGGCATCGTGGTGGTGTTATGGTTCAGTACAAAGCCGACGTTCACATTATTGCATTCGTCCACCAGCGAGAGTCCCCGGTTCCCGGCGAGGCTGCCGAAGGTCCCGATATTCGATCCGGTCGGCAGGTTGGTGATCTGCGTTCCGAAGGTCAGCTGGGAGATGCTGTTATCCCCCTCGTTGCATACCACCATGCACCAGTTGGGATCCTGGTACCGCATCGCAAGCTGGGCCGGCTTATTGAACCCGGCAACATTCCCGAAGTTGTAAATAGCCGGTACGGACGTAAGGGAAGCTCCCCACGAGAATCGCCACAAAGAGTTGTCGGTGGCATCGGTGCAGAACCCGTAATATGAGCCGGCATCTTCCAGGATCTGCAGCCCGTTCAGCTTATGCATGGGAGTGATCAGCACCCCGATGGATAACAGCGTGGGAGTGTTCTGGATGGAATTCCCGAAATCCAGCCGGAACAGGTTGTTGTTCTCCACGGCAAACCCATACCAGTTGTTCCCGGATTTCAGCACCTGGATCCCGTTCAGGTTGGAGTCCAGCCGGGCGAAATTTCCCAGGTTCTGGGCGGCGAGCGGTGTCTGGAGCAGGCTGGCGCCGTGCCGGATCCGCGTGATGCTCCCGTCGGCCTTGTTGGTGATGAAGGAATAGTAGTCAGTTCCGTCCTCCACCAGGCAGATATAATAGGGCTTCATCAGGGTATTGTTCGGGTTGCCGGTATTCATTCCCTGCGGGTTGGTCATGAGGTCTCCCTTGCAGAACGCCCAGTAATAGGTGGAGGTCCCCTGGGAAAGGTTGGTCACGGTGACCGGCTCGTTCACGCAGACGGTGTCCGGGATGCTGAAATCGGTGAGTAAAGGGCGCTTTTCCTGGCTGTATATTGCCGGGGTGAAGATCCCCGAGAAAAGGATGGAAAACAGAATAACCCTGAAAAAGCCCTGTATCATTTTCAGAGATGCTTCCGGATTTCTTTCCAGGTATCAGTGATCAGGAAGCTTTCGTCCATGTATCCGACCATCTTCTCGAATTTCTTCATCGGGACGGAATAGCTCAGCGTATCCCGCGGCACGCAGGGGCGTGCGGAGGGATCGAACATGCCGAGCACGGCGGCCGGGTTTTCTTTTTTGCTTTCCTCGATCGCCCGGTGAACGATCGAGCTGCATCCCGAGCCGAAAGGCGCCACGGTTCCATGCCCGTCCACCTGGTCGAAGTTGGCCAGGGTGAAGAGTCCCGAGAGTGTATCCGGGTTGGCAAAGAAGATGACGGCGATCGGCTCGTCGCCGGATTCCAGCTTATCCCACCGTTTAAATACGATCCATTCCCCTTTCCGGTCCGGCACGACAGTGTGCTCCATGAGTTCCTTCACCATTTCCGGGGTGCGGATATACCGTTCTCCCTCCATTTCCCCCGGGATCCCGCACGAAAGGAAATACTCAAAGTTCTTCCTCATCTTCTGTGTATATCCCAGGTAGCGCATCGATCCGCCGCACTTCAGGTTCTTCTCGTTCCAGGCGAGGGATTCCCCTTTGCGCACCTGTGCCAGCTCGCAGATCAGGCAGCTCCACGGTTTATCCTGCCGGGCGGCGGGGATGTCGCCGCGGTCCTTTGTATAGAAGAAGGCGACGGGCAGCTCGCGGCTGCCGAAATATTTCTCCCATTGGGAGAGGAACTCCTGTTTGAATCCGGGTTTCATAGCAATAGGTTAACGGCTTGAAATTGCAGGGATGGTATGATCATATTGGGTATCGGTCAGCAGCTTCAGCATGAAATCGGCCACGTCGGCGCGGGGCACGGTGGAGGAGCCGGGCTTTCCTTCCCGGATCCTGTACTTCCCGGTCTTTGGCGCGTCGGTCAGCCCCACGGGACGGATGATCACCCAGTCGGTGTTGCTCTGCCGGATGACCTCCATCTGCCGTTTCTTATCCCGGAACACCTCTTTCAGGAAAATCGGGATGATGATCCGGTCGTAAAAGAATCCCCCGTCGTTGCCCAGCAGTCCGGCCGACGACATGCAGATGAACCGCCGTACGCCGCTTTCCTCCATGGCCCGCAGGATATTCCGGGTGCCTTCCGACAGCACCGTCGATCTTTTCTGCGACCCCACCCCGAGTGCGCTGATCACCGCATCCTGTCCCTCCACGGCCTGCTTAACTTTGTCGTATTCCAGGATATCTCCCCTGATGACCCGGATATTCTTATGCTGAATCGTGATGGAAGCCGGATTCCGGGCGAAGGCAGTGACCGCATGTCCCTTTTCCAGTGCCTGGAAAACGGTGAGGATGCCGGTCTTGCCGCTGGCGCCGAATATGGCGATCTTCATGCTGCAGGAATTTATGCGAAAGTACGAAAAACGGAAACGCGTTACACGTTACGCTTCACACGTCACGGGTGAAAGTTTTTTTCCTTTACTTTTAACAAAAATTTCCTTCTTGGCCTTTCGGGATCTGTTCCGGCAGAAGTCGGTGGAGCATATTCTTACCGATGCGAAGCACCTGGTGGAGGGACCGCATAACCTGAAGCGGAACCTTACGGTGATCGACCTTACCGCCCTGGGTATCGCGGCGATCATCGGGGCCGGGATCTTCAGCACCATCGGGACGGCAGCTACCACCGGGGGACCGGCTGTTTCCTTACTTTTCGTCTTCACTGCCGTCGCCTGCGGCTTTTCCGCCATGTGCTACGCCCAGTTCGCCTCACGCATCCCCATCAGCGGCAGCGCCTACACCTATGCTTATGCCAGCTTCGGGGAGCTGTTCGCCTGGATCATCGGCTGGGACCTGATCATGGAGTACGCCATCGGGAATATCGCCGTGGCCATCTCCTGGTCCGATTATTTCACGGGCCTGATGAGCGGGCTGGGAGTGCATCTGCCGGAATATATCTGCGTGGATTACCTGACGGCATTGCGGGGACATACCCAGGTGGCGGCGGAATTGCTCAGGGGCGTATCGCTGCAGTCTTTCTCCCTTCCCCTGCAGGAGGCCTATCTCGCCTGGCAGCATGCCCCGTTGATCTTCGGTGTTCACCTCATCGCCGATATCCCGGCATTTATCATCGTGGTATTCATCTCGGTCCTGGTTTACGTCGGGATCTATGAGACCAAGATGGCCGGAAACCTGATGGTATTGCTCAAGATCATCATCCTGCTGCTGGTCATCGGTGTGGGATCTTTCTATATCTCCCCGAAGAACTGGTCGCCCTTTGCGCCGAACGGGCTGGGAGGAGTGCTGAAAGGGGTATCGGGGGTGTTTTTCGCCTATATCGGGTTTGATGCGATCTCCACCACGGCCGAGGAATGCCGCAACCCCGGCCGGGACCTTCCCCGCTCGATCCTGCTGTCGCTGCTCATCACCACGGTGCTCTATGTGGTGATCAGCCTGGTGCTTACCGGCATCGTTCACTATTCCGAGCTGGGGGTAGGGGATCCTCTGGCCTATGCCTTCCAGAAGCTGCACCTGACGAAGTTCTCGGGGCTCATCGCCCTGAGCGCCGTGATCGCCATGGCCAGCGTGCTGCTGGTCTTCCAGGTCGGACAGCCGCGGATCTGGATGAGCATGAGCCGCGACGGGTTGCTCCCGAAACGGTTCTCAAAGATCCATCCGAAATTCCGGACTCCTGCCTTCGCCACCATCATTGCCGGGATATTCGTGGCCCTTCCTTCCTTATTTATGAACCTCACCGAAGTGACCGACCTGACAAGCATCGGGACGCTCTTCGCTTTCATCCTGGTCTCCGGAGGCGTGATCGTGCTGGATCAGCAGGAGAAGAAGCTTGCGAAAAACCGTGGCGAATATCGTGACGAACAGTCACCATGGCACCACGGCACCACGGCATCCTTCCGCGTCCCTTACCTTAACAGCCGCTACTACCTGCCGCTGGTCTGGGCCGGGATCTTTGTGTTGCTTTATTTCTGGAATCCGCCGGAACTGGGGGGCGTGTTCCTTCACCGGGAGTCACCAGGAGTCGCCGTACCCCTGCTTCACCACTATACTACGGCACCCCTGTGGCATGAGTTCCCGATCCTTTTGTTTGTCCTCGTCGCCCTCATCATCACCGTTATGGCGATCATCCGGCAGTTCTCGCTGATCCCCGTGCTGGGGCTGCTCACGAACATGTACCTGATGGCCCAGCTCGGCATCACCAACTGGATGCGGTTCCTGGTGTGGCTGGCGGTCGGATTGGTTATTTATTTTTCCTTTGGAAGATGGCATAGTAAAATCCGTAATCCGCAATCCGTAATCCGTAATCCGTAATCCGTAATTAAAATGTCCTGGGCCACAATCATCGTCATCATCCTTGCCGGTATCCTCGCCGGGTTCATCAACACCCTGTCGGGCGGCGGCTCGGTGATCAGCCTCTCGCTGCTGATCCTGCTGGGGTTGCCCGCCAATATTGCCAACGGGACAAACCGGATCAGCATCTTCTTCCAGACTTTTTCCTCAGTCAGCAGCTTCACCCGGCAGAAAATGTTCACCAACCTGAGGCCGGTCTGGCTGGCCATCCCGGCGACGGTGGGTGCTATTGCCGGGGCCCTGCTGGCCGTGAAGATCCAGGAGAAGGTGATCGAGATCGCGATGGCGGTCGCGATGGTGATCATGGTCTTCTTCCTCTTTTACAAGCCGGACAAATGGCTGAAGGAGAACTCCGCGATCATGCAAAAACCCTTGCGGTGGTGGCAGTTGGGACTCTTCTTCCTGGCAGGTTTCTACGGCGGGTTCATCCAGGTGGGCGTCGGCTATTTCTTCCTGATGGCGCTGGTGCTGGGGGTGGGATACGACCTGGTGAAAGCCAACGCCGTCAAGAACCTGATCGTCTTCTTTTATGCGATCTTCGCGCTGCTGGTGTTCGTGATCAACGGCGAGGTGAATTACCTGTACGGCATCATCCTCTCCGCCGGGAGCGTCATCGGCGCCCTGATCGCCAGCTGGCTGGCGGTGAAAAAGGGAGCGCCCTTCATCCGGGCCGTGATCCTGCTATCGGTCATCCTGACCATCCTTCAGATTTCCGGATTGGTTAACTTTACGGAATTATTCAAGAAGATCCTCTGATTTCCAAACAATCGTGTTATGAAACGGATTCATTTACTGATCATCCTCTTCCTGCTGGCCGGCTTATCGCTGTGGGGCCAGAATACCGGAATGGAGACCGTGGTCTCCATGAATCCCTGGGTCCTGGTCATCCAGGGAGGAGCGGGAGGACCTCCCCAGGGCACCTATACGCCCGAAAAGGAAATGGAGTACCGCAAGGTCCTGGAACAGGCCCTGCAGGCAGGCGCAGCGATCCTGCGCAACGAAGGCAGCAGTGTGGACGCCGTGGAAGCTGCCATCCGGGTCATGGAAGATTCGCCGTTGTTCAATGCCGGCAAAGGAGCCGTGCTGGATGAAGACGGGAAAGTCGGGTTGGACGCCTCCATCATGGACGGGAAGACCCTGATGGCGGGGGCCGTGGCGGACGTGACCACCATCAAGAACCCGATCTCGGCGGCCCGCAGGGTGATGACCAATTCCTCCCATGTGCTGCTGGTGGACGGGGGTGCGGAGAAATTCGCGAAGGAGCAGGGACTGGAGATCGTCGATCCGTCGTATTTCATCACCGACCAGCGTCTGAAAGACTGGCAGAAAAGCCATGAGCAGAAGGCAGTTCCGAAGCAGGAGGAAAAAAAGCCCGGAACGGTGGGCGCCGTAGCGCTGGACCAGGCCGGGAACCTGGCCGCCGGCACCTCCACCGGGGGCATGATGAACAAGAAGCAGGGCAGGGTGGGGGATTCGCCCATCATCGGCGCCGGGACCTATGCCAACAACAACACCTGTGCAGTATCGGCCACCGGCCACGGGGAGTTTTTCATGCGGAACGTGGTGGCCTATGATCTGTCCGCCCTGATGGAATACAAGGGGATGAGCCTGCAGCAGGCCGCGGATTATATCATCACCGACAAACTGAAAAAGCAGGGAGGCGACGGGGGGCTGATCGCCGTGGATAAGAACGGCAACATCGCCATGCCCTTCAATACCCAGGCCATGTTCCGGGGATATATGAATTCCCAGGGACAAATAGAGATCCAGCTTTATTAAAACCTTCACCATGAAAAGATTCACGATCCTGTTCATCCTGGCGCTGATCATCGTGCTGGCAGGCGTCATTTACTGGAAGTATGTTTTCACGTACAGCGAAGGGACCAGGGCCGGGCTGCTGCAGAAATTCTCCCACAAGGGAAACGTGTTCAAAACGTATGAAGGGGAGATGATCCTGAGCAGCGTGGAAAGCAATAAGAATGTTTCCCTCGCTTCGGAGAAATTCTATTTCTCCGTAACGGATCCCGCACTTGCCAGTAAGCTCATGAACCTGGAAGGAGACTACATCAGCGTTCACTATTTGCAGAAGAACGGGAAGCTGCCCTGGCGGGGAGATACGGAGTATTTTGTGGACAGTGTCGTAGTCCTCCACCCGGGTCCGGGCTACTGATCCTCGTACTTCTCTACCCCGGGTAATACGTATTCCAGTTTGATCCTGGCCTTTCTGAACATCTGCTCGGATTCTTTCCCGTCGTGGTATTTCCTGCCGCACACCACCCGCACGATGCCGCAATTGATGATCAGCATGGCGCAGGTGCGGCAGGGGGTCATCCGGCAGTACAGGGTGGCTCCCTCCAGCG
>DATJQF010000126.1:0-37982 GCA_035505995.1 Bacteroidales bacterium | reverse complement strand
CCGAATCCAACTTCCGGACTATGCACAATTGTTTTTTTGATTAATAAATATGAAGATGTTGACATTTCAATATATGATTTAATGGGACGAATATTGAAAACCCTAAAAAAGAAATATTATCCAAAAGGTGATAATTATGAACAAATTGATTTAACCAATTTTTCACCAGGGACTTATTGGTTAACCTTAAAAACATCAGAAGAGAAACTTTTTACTAAAATAGAATTAGTAAAATAAAATATGGTTGACCCTGAATTTATTAAATTGTCAGTAAAAAGTATTTTTAAAAATCACAAGTAATGAGATTTACAAAAACCGGCTGCACAAGCTTTTTCAGATTAAAATGCTTAATTCTTAAAAATTTTCTCCTGACAGCATTAATTTGTTTACTAGCAATAAATGATATCTTTCCACAAGAAAATAAGCAAGGGTCTTCCATGATACCTTTCAAAACTGTCGCGTCTCCTATGTTTGGCAAGGATATTATAATAAATAGTAGTCCAGAGCAGAATCAGAGAAATGTGGCGGTTTGTTCAGCCTATAATGGATGGCTTTTTAGTATTTATACCTATATCGACTCACTTTCCAATTTTCCATTCTATGCTATTTTAAAATCTGTTGATAATGGTTTAACATGGGAAGTTCTTCTTGATTCTCCTATTGGAAATGCGGACACTGAATTGAAATCTATAAGTATTATAACCCTTGGTGATTCGGAATCTAATTTGAAGGTATTTTTCTCAGGAGTATTAACTTACTTATCAGCACCAACAGGCGATGGATTTGTTATTCGTATGAATGGTATTACGGGTGCACTTGAAGCGCAAATTTTTACAGAACCATATGCAAATGAAATCGCATTAGCGTGTAACAACAGTTATTCAATTATTAATTCTGATTCCTCCATTTTAGGAATACTCTACTCAAAATACAGCCTTGCAGCTGACTCACTGATCATACAATCATCGGACGATGGAGGAATAACTCTTAATCATAAAAAGATAATTTCAGTAACATCGGAGAAATTTCACAAAGTTTCTCTATCCTTTGGAAGATGTCCATCTTATCCAGCAGGTAATTTTTTTGCGCTATGGGAGGAACAGAGCAGCTACGGGGTATCATTAGGACATATCTATTCAGCACATACTTTCCCAAGTTATTATAATTCTTTCACAAATCCAATAAAACTTGATAGCATTAACCCTACTGATTTTGGCCGATGTAACAACCCTTCAATTGCTTGTCAATTTAATAATGTTGATAACGATAGTGCAAATATGACAGAAATAGTTCTTTTTGACAGATATGATAATAGTAGTCAGAAGTTTAACATTAGAGGCTATTATAACTTACAGGCAATAAATCATAATCATTTCAACAATTTAATGGTCTCAGATTCTTTAGATAATAATCTTCAACCAGATATCATTTATAATCTCTTTGATTCAACATTCATCATTACTTATTTTGATTCAACGACATTAAAACTGCCATTCATAAAAAATAAATTCAACTTAAAATTTCCAAACCAGTGGAATATTGTGTCCAATGGCTATAATGATTCCAATAACATTAGTTCCCCTTTCCCTAAAATAAGAGTAGGACCAAATCTAGTCGATGGTTTGAATGTATGGAATGGGACAAATTCATTAGGAAAAGGAATGTCATTGTTTGACTCACCTTCAAATACATGGACTGGTCAAGCGGAATCAAGTTATGGAATACATGGCATTAATATTAACACTTACCCAAATCCATGCAACAATGAATTAATATTTGAAATAGGATTAGAAGAAACAATTAATTTGAAAATAGATCTTTTTTCATTGGAGGGGAAATATCTTGGATCTGTTACAAATCAGGTTTATCCAAGGGGAAGTAATAAAATAATCGCAAATGTTTCAGCATTATCAACCGGAAGCTATTATTATATTGTAAAAATGGAGAATTCCCATGCCATTGGTAAATTCATGATAGTCAGATAATAGACTTAATTATATATTCGCTTTTAATAGGCATTAATTTAAATTGCTCAAGTCATGAAAACGGTTTATAAAAGAAACTTCATTATCGCACTTCAGTTTATTCCAAAAATTTTTATGTTTTTTCATTTTCGAGATATATCATAGATCAGCAAAACCTGATGGAATCACAGCAAAAACAGATAGACGAGTTGAAGCAAAAAATGGAACATCCGTAAAATAATTACTACATTGCCATGAAAAATAGGATATCGAAGAGTCCTGTCTTTGTAGGTATTTTATGGATAGGGGTAATTTATTTTACACAATAGGGTGCCACACAAAATGTACTTCAAGAACATGATTCTGTTTTCGATTATCTATCTGAACCTGGAAAATTAAACCCGGTAAAATGGTTAATGCCGGATCTTGTAAAAAATTTGCAAGAGACATCCCCGTACTCAACCCTCCGCCTTTCAACTCCTCCATGTGCTCATGAAGAAGTTTTCTCAAAAGATCAATCTCTCACTACGCATAAACAAGCCGTCTGGGTTGTCAATGTGATCTTCAACAAATATAATCCTGGGTGCAATCCAACCCCCGCGCTTGACCAGGTATATTTTCCTCCCCCGGGGATGTTAACATTTTCCAGGGTTTTAACAATCCTTCCATCGGAAGAGATCAGCTCCAAACGACAGGTTCCGGAGTAAGGTTTCGACAGGCCTATCATAAGGTCCGTTGAAAAAGGATCCGGCATAGCGGTAATCTTCAGTTCCTGCACTTCTCTGGACGGGATGCCTGTCTCCCAGTCCAGCGGCACGCAGGAGCTGCGGGCCGTGTCGTGCTGGAACATCCTCCATTCGGGGCGGGTCCCGCTGCCCAGGGTGAAAGCATAGGCTCTCCCGTAATCGTTGGCGATATTGGGATAGTTGGTAAAGCCACCCACGACGAATCCTTCCAGCAACCCGTCTCCGTTGAAGTCGCCGATCACCGGGGCATGGTCGATATCCAGCGTGTCGCCGTAATCGGCGGCCAGGTCGAGGGTCCACATCCAGGCGCCGGTATTTCCGTGCAGGGCGATCACCTTTCCCTCCGAAGTGCCGAAGACCACGTCGAGATACCCATCGCCGTCAATGTCGGAGAGTACCGGTCCCCGGAAACAGGACGCGTAGTCGGGAATGTCATAGTTCCATTTTTCGGTGCCGTCGGAACGGATCGCTTTCATTTTATACCATCCTGCCGCCAGGACCTCGTAATTGCCGTCATTATCCACGTCGGCAAGAGGAGTGGGGCCTCCCACATAATTATACGCCCCCATGTCGAAGCTCCATTTCTCGGATCCGTCCTCTGCATTCAGGGCATAGACGTGATCGTCATAGCAACCGAATACCAGTTCCGGTTTGCCGTCGCCGTCGATATCCGCGAAAGCGCCGCCGTGATAGATCACATCGGTGGGCAGATCGCTCACCCAGATCTGCTGTTGGTTATCGCCCCGGAAAGCCCAGATGCGGTTGGTATTGGTATAGCTCCAGTTGGCCACGACGAAATCGAGTTGTCCGTCGCCGTCCACATCCAGCAAAGCGGGGGAGGTCTGGATGGAGGCATCGGGGTCGATCAGCTTTTCCCAGGCGATGGAACCGTCTTCCCCGTTGATGCAGATCACGCTGCCGTTGAATTCCCCGTGCAGGATCTCGGGCTTGCCGTCGTTATCCACATCCCCGATGGATGGCGGGGAGTCGGTTCCGCCGGTGGGGGTCTGCCATTTGATATGGCCGGTTGCTCCCTCCAGGCAATACGTGACAGGTACGCAGGAGCTGGCCAGGATCACCTCCGGCAGGCCGTCGCCGTCCACGTCACAGATGATGGGCGCGGCGTCGTTGCAGTCGCCGGTGGGAAATTTCCAGAGGAGGCTGCCGTCCTCGGCGTTGAGTGCATAGCAGTTGCCGTCGTTCATATAGGTGCTGAAGACGATCTCGGGTTTCCCGTCGCCGTCGATATCGCCCATAGCTGCCTGGCCGTAAGAGGGTGCGTTCACATCAAAGTGCCAGAGGATCGTGGGGGTCTGCGGGCGGGCGGTAAGAAACGGGAAAAGAAGAATGGAGAGAATAATGATCCGTTTCATTGTATAAGAATAAGATCCGAATGTACGATATTTATTTAGAACACGGATGACACAGATCTAACGGATGATCACAAATAAAAATCAGTACTTATCTGTTTTATCAGTGTGATCTGTGTTCCAAATAACCTCATAAACTTTTGCAAAATCCGGATGACACGGATACCTTTGTTACGGAACAGGACTGTCATGAAGCTGAAGGAATATCTCTCCGATCTTCGCCGCACCGACCACCGGCCGGCATTCGGCGGGCTCGATATCATCAAGTATATCGGCCCCGGGCTGCTGGTGACGGTGGGGTTCATCGATCCCGGCAACTGGGCCTCCAACCTGGCGGCAGGATCCGACTATGGATACGTGTTGCTCTGGATGGTGACCCTTTCCACGCTCATGCTGATCGTCCTCCAGCATAACATCGCCCACCTCGGCATTGCCACCGGGCTGTGCCTGTCGGAAGCCGCCACGGTGTACACCCCTAAATGGATCTCCCGTCCGGTCCTGACCACCGCGATGATCGCTTCGGTATCCACCTCCCTGGCGGAGATCCTCGGTTCGGCGGTCGCCCTGAATATGCTTTTCAACATCCCGATCCCGGCGGGCGCCCTGATGTCCTTCGTTTTTGTCACCATCCTGCTGCTGACCAACTCCTACAAGCGGATCGAGAAGGTCATCATCGCCTTTGTGTCCCTCATCGGGCTTTCTTTCCTGTACGAGCTGGCCCTGGTGAATATCGACTGGGTGCAGGCGGGCATCGGCTGGGTGAAGCCGACCATTCCCCAGGGATCGATGATCATCGTCATGAGCGTGCTGGGCGCCGTGGTCATGCCGCATAACCTTTTCCTTCATTCGGAGATCATCCAGAGCCGGCAATGGAACAAGGAGGAACCCAAGGTGATCCGCCGGCAGCTCGACTATGAATTATTCGATACCCTCTTCGCCATGATCGTGGGCTGGGCCATCAACAGCGCCATGATCCTGCTTGCGGCCGCCACGTTCTTCTACCACCACGTGAAAGTGGATCAGCTCCAGCAGGCGGATACCATTCTTCGCCCTTTGTTGGGAAATAACGCCACGGTAGTCTTTGCGGTTGCCCTGCTGCTGGCCGGGATTTCTTCCACCGTCACCTCGGGGATGGCGGGCGGCTCGATCTTCGCCGGGTTCTACAACGAGCCGTACAACATCCGGGACAACCATTCCCGGCTGGGCGTCCTCGCCTCCCTGGTGCTGGCCCTGCTGATCATCTTCCTGATCCATGATCCCTACCGCGGACTGATCATCTCCCAGATGGTGCTCAGCATCCAGCTGCCGTTTACGATCCTGCTGCAGGTCTATCTGACCTCCTCTAAAAGGGTGATGGGGAACTATGTGAACAAGAAGCGGACGACCTTTCTGCTGATCCTCATCGGGGGAGGCGTGATCTTCCTGAACATCCGCCTGTTGCTCAGTCTCCTGGTGTAAAATCATTACCTTTGCCCGGCGACCCGTATTTCAGAAAGAATCCATGAAACGATTTTTTTCCGCACTGAAGCAGTTCTTCATTGCCCTTCTTTACCTGGCGCTGGTCCTGCTGATCGTAGAGCTGCTCCTCTACTTCACCACACCGGTATATGATTTTGCACGCCCGCAGCCCTTTTCCGGCCACCGGCTCTACAATCCCTACGCCGGCATGGACTCCTCCGCATGGCGGAAATGCAACTTCCATTTCCACAACCGCGCCTGGGGCGGAATGACGGCGGGACGGCACAACAGCTACAGGGAATTTTACCGTATTTATAAATCGTTAGGGTACGACGCCCCGGAGATCTCCAATTACCAGCAGATCGACAAGCATTTCAGCGACTCCTCGTTCTATATTCCCTGTTATGAGCACGGCTTCGGGGTGCGGAAAAAGCACCAGCTGCTTATCGGGGCGAGAGAGGTGCTCTGGCTCGATTATTCGCTGTACCAGAACCTGAACAACAAGCAGCATATCCTGGACCTGCTTCACAGCCGCAGCGACCTCGTGGCGATCGCCCACCCCGACTGGGAACACGGCTATACAGCCGAGGATCTGAAATACCTCTCCCGCTATGACCTGATGGAAGTCCTCGACCAGAACTGGCGGTCCGTCCCGCTCTGGGATGCGGCGCTCTCCGCCGGGCACCCGGCCTTTATCGTGGCGGACGACGATTCGCATGACGTGGAAAGCCCGATGCATTCCGGCGTCTGCTGCACGTTCGTCAACTCCGGGGTCATTTCCCGCGATTCCCTGGAAAAGGCGCTGAAGGAAGGGAAAGCCTTTGGTGCGGATATTTATGTGGGGAACGGGGAAACCATGGAACGGAAGGCTGAGAAGGCAAAGCACCTGCCGGTCCTGGAATCGGTGACCCTCCGCGGGGACACCCTTCGCATCAGGACCGGTCAAAAAGCTTTGAAATTCACTTTTATCGGGCAGAACGGCAGGATCCGGAAGCTGGTGCGCTTCACGGACGAAGCCTGGTACGTGGTCCGGCCGGAGGATCCCTATATCCGCACGGAGATCCGGTTCTACAACGAATACCGGGGACCGGGCACCACCTATTATCTGAACCCGGTGATCCGGTACAACGGCGACAAGCCGGCCTCTGCGGAGGAACCGGAGATCAACTGGGTCCGCACCTGGATCTTCAGGCTCTTCAGCATCCCTTCCCTGTTCGTCCTGATCGGGTTGGTCTGGTATTACCGGCGCCGGAAAGCGGCCGTCAAACCTCAGCAGCATGAGTGAAGCCGGACGCATCCGCAGGGCGCTCTGGATCCTGGTCATCCTCTCCCTTATCGTCCGGGTGGCGGTCGCCGCCTTCACCGAGCTGGGGAACGATGAAGTTTATTACTGGACCTATGCGAAATTTCCCGACTGGAGCCACTTTGATCATCCGCCCATGGTGGGGTGGGTGATCCAGCTCTTCACCCTGAACCTGACCTTCAGCAGCGAATTTTTCCTGCGCCTTCCTTCCATCGTCCTGGGCACGCTGGATATCCTGCTGATCTACCTGATCGGGAAGAATATTAAAAACCGGTTGACCGGACTCTACGCTGCGTTCCTGTTCACGGCTTCCTTCTATGGGTCGATCCTCTCTTCCACGTTCATTCTCCCCGATACCCCCCAGGTCTTCTTCTGGCTGCTCACATTGCTGCTGCTCACGGAAAGCCTGCCCGACCGGAACCTGCTGCTGCGCAGCCGCCGGATCCTGATCCTGGCGGGGATCACCACGGGATTCGCCCTGCTGTCGAAGTACCATTCCGCTTTCCTGATCACGGGGACGTTCCTGTACATGCTTTTCTTCAACCGGAAATGGTTCCGCACTACAGAGGCATGGATCGGGTTCCTGGTCGCGCTGCTGATGTTCCTGCCGGTGGTCCTGTGGAATTACCATAACCATTTTATCAGCTTCACCTTCCAGGAGCACCGCATCGGCGAGGCGCATCACGGGATCCGGTGGGATTATTTCCTGACGGAGGTCGGGGGACAGGTGTTTTACAACAATCCCATAAACTTCCTGATCATCCTTCTTTCGCTCCTGGCGCTGTTCACGGGAAGGAAATACCTGTCAAAGGAACCCCTGCGACTGCTGCTGCTCATCAGTCTACCGCTGGCGCTGGTCTTCCCCGTGGTGGCGCTCTTCAGCCGGACGCTGCCCCACTGGACCGGCCCGGCTTACCTGGGGCTGATCCTCGTTGCCTCCGCCTGGCTGGAGGAAACTATGAAGAAGCCCGGCCGTATCCGCCTGCTACCCTGGCCGGCCGGACTGGCAGCCGGATTGGCCCTGGTGTTCGTGCTCACCGCTTTTGTCCAGATCCGGACGGGATGGATCCCCTTCCGCAAGCTCGGCTGGGACGATCCCACCACCCAATTATATGGCTGGAAGCAGCTGGGGGAAAAATTCAGGAACCTCGCGGCTGCGAGGCAAATGGATGAGAACATGGACACCTCTTCCCCGATCATCACCTTCCGGTGGTTCCCCGCCGCTCAATACGATTATTATGTGGCTGCCCCGGAAAAGAGAAAGGTCTATGCCCTGGGACCGCTGGAACGGATCCATAAATATTACTGGATCGACAAGGCGAGAGGAAATATCCCCGAAGGGACCAACGCCTATTATATCGCGCTGAGCGACGATTTCCGGTCGGCCCCGGACCTGTTCGGAAGCATGTTCCGGCATATTTCCGGTCCCGACACCCTGCGGATCTACCGGGGGAAGGAGCTGGTGCGGGAAGCATATGTTTACCGCCTGCTGGAGCTGAAAAAGGAGATCAGTTTCGACCGGGTGACGGATTTTGTAGAGCCATCACCCGCAAAGGTCCGTTACTGGAGATCGCAGATCTTCACCCATCCCGAATGGTACCGGCTGTGCGTACAGAAAGCGCGGGAGCAGCACCGCGACCTCGATGACATTCTCTGGGAGGAAGCCGCCTGGGCGGCCGTTGACTCGGTGAACCGGTAGCCGGCTTTCCTTTTATTGCCCCTTTATTCCGGTAAGGATATCGTTCAGGTAATCGGTCTGGATCGCCTGGATCTCCAGCAGGCGCTTATTCTGGTGGATGATCAGGTGGTCGATCTTTTCGTGCAGCAGCCGGATCTCCAGCTCCGCTTTCAGGTTCACCTTGTAGTCATGCTCTCCGCGCAGGCGGTCTTTCTGCTCCTGCCGGTTCTGGCTCATCATGATGATCGGGGCCTGGATGGCGGCCAGGCAGGAAAGGATCAGGTTCAGCAGGATGAAGGGATAGGGATCAAAGGCGCGGGTGACCAGGAGGTAGATGTTGATGAGCATCCAGAGCAGGATGAAGGTGAAGAAGATCAGGATGAACCCCCAGCTTCCTCCGAAATCCGCGATCCGGTCGGCCAGACGCTGGCCGAAGGAGAGGTTTTCCTGGATATCCGGTTCAATATTCTCGGAAAGTATCTTGTTGTCGTGGATCGAAGCCAACACCTCTTTTTCCATGTCGCTGAGCTCGCCCGATTCTTCGGTGAACAGGGTTGCCAGCAGTTTCCGCCGGTACAGGTTGATCTCTTCGATGGAGATATAGTCCGTCTCCCTGATATCAGGGAATTCCCGGCGTATGAAATCCAGGAGCACGGGATGCAGGGTATCCGCCTGGTAGGCTTCGTGCCTTCCGACCACTTTTTTACTGATAAAACAGGTTACGGTATCCATGTTCTCGGTTTTAAAATGTGCTCAGAATTTTTTCATACGCATAAACATCCTGGATCCGGTTGAACTTGACCCCTACCTTCCGGTAGTGGGCACACCGCTCAAATCCGCATTGCTCAAAAAGGGCGATGCTGGGTTTGTTTTCCGCGGCGATCACGGCGATCAGAACAAAGATCCCCAGTCCGGCCGACATCTCTTCCATCCGGCGGAGCACCTCCTTCCCGATGCCCTTTCCCGTAAAGCCCTGTTTCAGGTAAAGCGTGACCTCGGCCGTATGACGGTATGCCTGCCGCTTGTTGAAGGGGGAGAAGTAGCAGAAGCCGCACACCTCCCCGTCGGAATGGATCATGAAGGACCGGTAGACCGGATGTCCGATCAGGATGAAGCTTTTCAGTTCTTCGGTCGTGACCTTCTCGGTGAAAAAGGAAGCCGTCGAGTGCAGGATGTAATAATCATAGATCTCCTTGATGATCCCGAGATCCGTTTCCCGGGCTTCCGTTAATTCAATGGCAGGATCCATCCTTGGAGAGACTATTTCTTCTTTTTCAGCTTCAGGTCCTTTGCGATCTTTCCGATCGCGCAATTCAGCACATCCCTTTCCACTTCAAACAATTCCGGGTTGGGGTAGTAGCTTTTGCCATGGAGCGTATTGCATTTCGGGTTGCTGATCAGGTTTCCCTGCCGGTCGTAGAGTTTCAGCTCCACTTCGGCCTGGTAATAATTATGAAGCTTTTGATAGAGAAAATTAAGCCGGGTCAGCATCAGGGCGTCCAGGTTGTTTTCTTTGCAAAGGCTGATGATCTCTCCCGCATCCGGCTGATCGAACCCCAGGGTCCCTTTCACCAGCCCGACGGTATCGATCGCGTACAGGTTGAAAGCATACTCCACCGTGCCTTTTTGCATAAAGGCGGTCTTCGGATAGATCTTCTTCAGCTTTGCCAGGCTGTCGGGCTCCAGGTAGCCGATGCGCCTGATTCCACCCGGACCTGCTTCGGATTTCTGAGCCGTCAACGGCATAGGCCCGAGCAGAATACCGGTCAAAGCTCCCCACCATACCAGTGCATGCATTTTCATTGCCGCATCCTTTATTCTGTTTTAATCTTCGCAGTGGCATCGGTCAGGCCGGGCGAGGAAACAGTCATTTCGATAGTTCCTTTTATTTTTCCCGACCGGATGATGACCATGGCTTTTCCGTAGAACAATTTTACGAAATTTGATTGAAATCCGTCCATCGACTGGGGATTGCCGTTCCCGGCTCCCGCTATGTTTCCCGGACCGCTTACCTTAAGCTCAAGCGGGTTATCCGCCAGCGGGCAGGGATTGCCTTTTTTATCGGTTGCTTCGATGAGGATGTACGTAAGATCCGAACCGTCTGCCCGGATGACGGTCCGGTCCGGGGTCAGCTTTAGGCGGTTAGGGTCGCCGGCCGTCTTCATTTCTTCCTGCCCGATGGCTTTACCGTTCTTGTAGGCCACGGCCGTCAGCGTGCCCGGTTCATAGGGCACATCCGACCACATCAGCCGGAACCGCTCGATGGAATTTTCCGATAGCGGCTTTTTAGCCCGCATCCCGAGGGATTTTTTATTCAGGAACAGCTCGGCGGAATCGCCGTTGGTATAGACGAACACCGGGATCATCTGGCCTTCCTTTCCCGCCCAGTTCCAGTGAGGCAGAATATGCACGGTGGTTTCATCGGGTTTCCAGCAGCTCTTGTAAAGATAGTACCGGTCTTTGGGGATGCCGCAGAGATCGACGATGCCGAAATACGAGAGCCTTGAAGCATTCTCATCTTTCAGTCCGTGTTCCCTGACCCAGTCATTATTGTATGGAGTCGGTTCTCCGATGTAATCGAAGCCGGTCCATACGAACTCGCCCGCCACATAAGTTTCCTCCTGCTGCCACATAAAATCGTCGTCGCTCAGTTCAGCCCAGGCCGGCGCATTCAGGTCGTACGAGCTTACCTGCAGGGAGTTGGTAAAATCCGTTTTGGTTTCGGGGAGCGGCAGCTCGTAGAATCCCCGCGTGCTGACCGTGGAGGCCGATTCGCTGATGATGACCGATTTTCCCGGAGCCAGTTGCCGCGCGAGGTGGTACCGCTGCCCGTAGTTCCAGCTATGGACATCGTAGTAATCGAAATGGCGGAGCACGGCGCTTTTCTGGTCGTCGCAGGCCATGGTCACCGGCCGGGTCGGGTCCAGCAGGCGGACCAGTCCCACCATGAGCCTCAGCTTATCAAAGCCATGGTCCCGGTTGTTCTGGATATCCCCCATCTCGTTGCCGACGCTCCAGATGAACACCGAGGGGTGGTTCCGGTCGCGGAGGATGAAGTTCCGGATATTCCGCTGCGCGAACTCCGCAAAATCCGTTGCCGGACCTATGTCCACTTTCCGGTCCCACTTGTCGAACGCTTCGTCGAATACGAGGAACCCCATCCGGTCGCAGAGGTCCAGGAACTCCGGTGCCGGCATGTTATGGCTGGTACGGATGGCGTTGCAGCCCATCGATTTCATGATCTCCAGCTGACGCTCGGCCGCGCGGACGTTAAATGCCGCTCCCAGCAGCCCCTGGTCGTGATGAAGGTTTACGCCCCTCAGCTGCACCCGCTTCCCGTTCAGCTGAAATCCGCTGTCGGCCGTAAAATGCATCGTCCGGATGCCGAAAGGGGTCTCCACAGTGTCCACCGCTTCCTTCCCCCTGAAGAGGATGGTCAGGACCCGGTACAGCGCCGGATGGTCCGGGTCCCATAACTGCGGGGCGGGGATAACGGCTTCCGCCGCCAGCTCGTTGCCGCTGCCCCAGTAAGCTTTCCCCGGAACGGTGACCTCCGCGACTTCTTTGCCCTGCGGGTCGAAGATAATATGCCGGATACTGATCTCCTGGACCGTCGATTGCTGAACCCCGACGGAAGTTATAACCTTCACCCTGGCTTCCCGGTCGTTGATTTCCGGCGTTGTCACACAGGTGCCCCAGATATCCACGTGGACCGGGTTCATCACGATCATCGACACCTTACGGTAGATCCCGGCGCCCGGGTACCAGCGGCTTTCATGGTTGCGGGTGTCGGCATGAACGGCGAGCACGTTCGCACTCCCCGGCTGCAGGTATCCGGTAATATCAATGAAAAAGGAATTATAGCCATAGTCCCATTTTCCTGCCAGCTTGCCGTTCACATAGACCTCCGGCGAAGCCATCACCCCATCAAATAACAGATAAACCACACTTCCCGGATCCATACTTCCGGGATCCATACTTCCTAACTCCAACCTCTTCCGGTACCATCCTTCCCCCTGCCAGGGCAGCTTGCCGGTATCGCCGTCGCCATCCGCCATGACCGGTCCCTCGATCGCCCAGTCGTGGGGAATGCTTACGTCCTGCCATTTCGAGTCATCGAAATCCGGTTTCCATGCATTCTCCTGGTGTCCCCTGGCGAATTTCCAGCCGTCGCGAAGGACAGTGACACTTCTTCCCGATCCCAATAGCGGGATCAGCACCAATACAAAAGCAATTGTAAAAAGCTTTTTAAGGATCATGAAGCACCTTTATTACAGAATGTGATTTTCAAACGAGGATGAAAATTACATTTTTCTGTCAAGGTACCAAAGTTTGCCAAAGTTCGACCGGAAAACGATGGTAATAGGCAATGGTGTTATTTTACGCAGAGAACACAGATTTACGCAGAGCTGGTGCCGTTTCAGTGTAAATCTGTTGTATCAGTGTCTTCTGTGTTCCCCAAGAGTTTTCCTAATTCCTGATAAACGAAACCTTGTTCAGCCAGCAGTTGCTGAGATAGGTCAGCGTCCAGGTGGTGCCGTCGGTCGTGGTGAGGATCTTCCCCCGGTTCGACATGCTGCTTTGCCCCACGATGATCGCATTGTAGCGGTCGTAGTAATCGATCCCGAAGAGCCACATGCCGGCGGGGGGAGGGCTGGTTTGCTTGGTCCATGAGATGCCGGTATTGGAGGAGATAAAGATCCCGTCGTAATCGAACGCACCCCACCAGGTCATCGCGTCGAGCATGGTCAGGCAGTTGATATCCGCCCCGTTGGTGCCGCCTGTTCCCGGGACCGAATCGAACCGCCAGGTGCTTCCCGCATCGGCGCTGGCCAGGTAATGAGACCTGCCCCCGTAGATGACGATCTCCGGTCCGCTCGACTTCACCCCGATCCAGATCACCTGGTTCACGTCCGTGCCCGGCAGGGAGAGGGTATCCCACATCAACCCGCCGCTGGCCGAATGGATGATCACCCCGCGGGTGTCCGGCTCCCCGTTGTTGCCGTCGCCATAGATTTCTCCGGTGCCGGTTACATGAATACCCTGGATGAACCAGTGGTGGAGGAAGTTGGTGTCCATCGCCTCCCAGTTCTCCCCACCGTTTAAAGAGTGGTAGACCGCACCGGGCCCGCCGCTGATCCAGATATTCTCTTTCGAAGGGATGGCGAGGGAGCTGAGCAGGATCGCAGTCCCCGGCAATGGAGGCGTGATCTTCGACCAGGTCGAGCCCCCGTCGGTGGTCCTGAGGATGGTGTTTCCGGATCCCACCGCCCAGACGGTCGCGGTATCGATGGCCCAGACGTCCATCAGGTCGATGCCCTTCAGGGTTACCTGTCCCTGTCCTTGCCGCTGCCAGGTTTGTCCCCCGTCGCGGGTGTTCAGGATCATCGCATAACCGGTACTATCCTTCGTGCCCACCACCCAGGCATATTTCTTTTTACCAGGTACCGGGGTCGGTTCATTGTTGTTGCTCTTTTTGCATCCGGAGGGAAGGATCATCAGCCCGGATAGCAAAGCAAAAAAAATCAGGGCCAGGGTAATTTTTGTTTTCATGCAGAAATTGTGTTTGCAGATAGTATGGAATTATCAAATATAGAATAAATAGTGATATTTCAGAAATAATCCGTGAAAATCAGTTCTATCTGTGTTTTCAGTGTGCGAATAAAATGCGAATTAAGAAACGCTAAAGGCTAACCTAGCGAAATGCCGAATAGCAAAAAGGTAAGATGGCGAAATATGGGTCCTACTCCGTTTCTAAAATGAACACAAAGTTCTTCAGCTCGGCGATTTTTTCCGTCAGGGGTTTGTCTTTGATGGTGTTGACAAATTCCGGGAACGTAAATCCCTCCACATTTCGTAAAAAGGCATCGAGGTAAATCGCTTTGATGGCATAGCCGGCCGATTCTGCAATGGTGGATTTTGCATAGATCACGCCGATCAGGTTCCCCTGTTCATCGATGAGCATACCCCCGCTGTTGCCCGGATTTACCCCGGCGGAGATCTGGAATTTGCTGATATCGCCCTGGACGCCGCTTTTGGCGCTGATGATGCCTTCCGTCACCTTGATCTCTTCCCCCATCTCCTGTGCGGCGGGGTACCCCAGTACAAAGATCTTTTCCGCCTGGGCGACACCCGCAGTACGTAAGGCGTAGGGGGGTGCAGCAAGCTTCAGGTAATGGTTACTGAGCTTGAGCAATGCCAGGTCGTTCGAAGGATCGGTGGCCACTACGGAAGCAAGGCACCGGGTGGTAAAGTCGCCGTTGATCCCCTTGACCGTTATCGCCGTGGCATTTTCCACGCAGTGGTAGTTCGTGACCAGGTATCCTTCGGAGCTGATCAGGAAGCAGGTTCCCTGCGAAGCACCCGACTTGTTCACCAGGTCGGCAAACGATGCACGGTTGATCGGCGTATCAAGGTTTTCCTCCTGCACCATGACATTCTTCAGCTTTTCGAGGTACTTCCTGACCTGCTCCTTTTCCACCTCCTTAAAGATGCCCGCATTGTAAAAGACATAGTATTCCTTTCCCCGCTCAATCTCCATTTTCAACTGTTGGGAACTGCTGGTGGCAACGCTGTTCGTCGATCCCGGACAAAACGTTTCCAGGGTAATATACATCTCCCCGGCAGAGTAAATGGTATATTTTACCAGGGAACTGAGCGAGAGGTTGAAGGATGCCTGATTGGGGAAGGTAATATCGGTACGGCAGGCGCTTCCGAACATGTTCCCGCTGCGGACGAAGGTGATCAGGGAATGCGGAATGTCCGGGTAGGTCTGTGCCGACGAGGGAGGAGCCAGGTTCAGGAAAATGAAAAGAACGATAACCGGAAAGCCTGCTTTTTTCACAACCGGATCAATTAATGCAGAAAGGTACAGAGAAAGCAGATTGAACAGGCGGCGGGGAGGAAAATATTTTGCGTCATAGAATGATAACGTAGTGCCGGCGTATTCTCCAGGACCGCGTCAAGGGTCAAGAATCAGAGACTTGGATAGAGGGGTGACCGGTTTCAGTTTTTCAGTAAACAATCTACTATTTTTTTCTGCTTCTTCTGGCTGTTTACAGAAAAAGTTGCAGTTATAATCCCGAAGGCATTTAGTGTGGATATTTGTGATTTCGAGAGAATCAATATTTGAGATTCTGAAACATCGACCCGAAAGCCCACTGTGCCTTTCATGCCGAAAGGTTCATTAGAACAATGTGCGCCGGACCAGACAACTGTTGATCCATCACTCAAATTTACTTCAAAGGTTCCGGTTGTTGCTGTGAGGTTATCCGGTAAGAAAACATCCGATGCTGCTGTCAGTATTAATGTATAAACAGGTGGAAGGGAGGGGAATGCCCATACGGTTGTTTTATCAATCAGCAACGAGTAAAACTCCTTTGAGGATACGATACCTCCTCTTTCATTTTTCCCGGAGTTTTTATCCGGAATTCCCGAAATGCAGGAACAGGATTGCGGTTTTGCAGAAAGGAAAAATAATGTCGGGAATATAACAGCCAGCAGAAGTCTCATTTTCCTTGAATTTTTAAGGTGCTATGATGAAAAATACCTGGGATTACCTGCCGTCCGAAGTCCGAAGTTCTCGCTTTCGCGAGTTACTTCCCCACCATCTTTGCCGGATCGACGATCTTCGTGAACTGCTCGTCCGTCAGCAGCCCCAGCTCCAGGGCCGCTTCGCGAAGGGTCTTTCCTTCCTTGTGCGCCTTCTTGGCGATCTTCGCGGCATTGTCGTAACCGATGTGAGGATTCAGGGCGGTCACCAGCATCAGGGAGTTCTCCAGGTTCTTTTTGATCGCCGCCGGGTTGGGCTCGATGCCTACCGCGCAGTTATCGTTGAACGAAACGCAGGCGTCACCCAGCAATCGGGCCGACTCCAGCACGTTCCGGATGATCACCGGCTTGAAGACGTTCAGCTGAAAATGCCCGTTCATCCCGCCGATGTTCACCGCCACGTCATTGCCCATTACCTGCACCGCGACCATCGTGATGGCTTCAGGCTGCGTAGGGTTCACCTTGCCGGGCATGATCGACGAGCCGGGCTCGTTCTCAGGCAGCATGATCTCACCGATGCCGCACCGCGGACCGGAGGCCATCAGCCGGATATTGGAGGCGATATGGAAACAGCTTACCGCAAGTGTTTTTATAGCGCCGGAGGTTTCCACCATGGCATCATGCGCGGAGAGCGACTCGAACTTGTTGGGAGCCGTCACGAAAGGCAGTCCCGTCAATTCCGCAATTTTTTTAGCGACCAGGACATCATATCCTTTGGGTGCATTCAGGCCGGTGCCCACGGCAGTGCCTCCCAAAGCCAGCTCAGCCAGATGGGGCAGGGTGTTTTTCAAGGCCTGCATTCCGTGATCGAGCTGCGAGGCATAGCCGGAGAATTCCTGCCCGAGCGTCAGCGGCGTGGCATCCATCAGGTGTGTACGGCCGGTCTTGACGATGGCATCGAACAGCTTTGCTTTTTCCCAGAGCGTCTTGCGGAGCTTGTCCACCCCGGGAAGCGTGATGTTCACCACGGAGGTGTATGCGGCAATGCTCATGGCCGCCGGGAAAGTGTCGTTCGACGACTGCGACTTGTTCACGTCGTCGTTGGGATGGATCACGGTCTTTTCCCCAAGCTTGCCCCCGTGGATCACATGGGCGCGGTTGGCGATCACCTCGTTCACGTTCATGTTGCTCTGGGTGCCGGAGCCGGTCTGCCAGACCACCAGCGGGAACTGGTCGTCGAGCTTGCCTTCGAGGATCTCATCGCACACGGCGACGATCAGTTTCATCTTGTCTTCGGGAAGCACTTTCAGATCAAAGTTGGCGAGTGCAGCGGCTTTTTTGAGGATGGCGAAGGCCCGGATGATCTCCCGGGGCATGGAGGCAGGCTCCCCGATCTTAAAGTTCTCCACGGAGCGTTGGGTCTGGGCGCCCCAGTATTTGTCGGCAGGAACCTCGATGGTCCCCATGGTGTCCTTTTCGGTGCGCGTTTTCATAGGATTGGGTTTTGCAGGTTATCTTAATAACTGGTCGATGTTCTCCACCGGGTCGCCGATCACTGCCCTGTACTCCCGCTCCACGATCGGGCGGCACAGCAGCTTCGGGTACTCCGCGATGATGCGGATCCATTCGTGATGATTGAAATTCTTGCCTTTCAGGGAGGTCTTGTAGTATTTTTCCTGGGTGCGGACCACTTCCTGGGGCTTCTTATTGAGCTTCATCAGCAGCCGTTCCAGCTGCGGCTCGCTCAGCCGGTCCTTCAGGTATTCCACCACCTCGAATGCCACCTTCTTGTCCTGCAGGTATTGCAGCCCGGCCCTTGACTTCCGGCATTGGGGGTTATGATAAATTTTCAACATATGAGAAACCCCTTCCCTGGCCCCTCCCCCATTTGGGGGAGGGGGTGGGGCGGGGGCTATTTTTCACTTCCGAATTCCATTAAATAGGCTTTGATAAATTCGTTCAGATCCCCGTCCAGCACGCCCTGGGTGTCGGAGGTTTCATAACTGGTGCGGAGGTCTTTTACCATCTTGTACGGATGCAGGACGTAGCTGCGGATCTGGCTGCCCCATTCGATCTTTTTCTTGCTGCCTTCGATCACGGCGATCTTCTCGCGCTTCTTGCGGAGCTCCATCTCGTACAACTGCGACTTCAGCATCCGCAGGGCCTTCTCGCGGTTCTGCCCCTGCGAGCGGGTTTCCTGGCACTCGATCACGATGCCGGTAGGCTCGTGCCTGAGCCGCACCGCCGTTTCCACCTTGTTCACGTTCTGTCCGCCCGGACCGCTGGAGCGGAACGTATCCCAGGTGATCTCCGAAGGGTTGATCTCGATCACGATGTTGTCGTCGATCACCGGGTAGGCATAGACCGAGGCAAACGAGGTATGCCGCTTATGGTTGGCGTCGAACGGCGAAAGACGCACCAGCCGGTGTACACCGTTCTCGCCCTTCAGGTAGCCGTAAGCGAAATCCCCGTCGAACTCCAGCGTCACCGACTTGATCCCGGCCACATCTCCCTGCAGGAAGTCAAGCTCCTTCACCTTATAGTCGTTCCGCTCGCCCCAGCGGATGTACATGCGCATCAGCATCTGGGCCCAGTCCTGGCTTTCGGTGCCTCCCGCCCCCGAGTTGATCTGCACGATGGCGCTCAGCTTGTCCTCCTCGCCGCTCAGCATATTGCGGAACTCCAGCTCCTCCACCAGGTGCAGCGAAGCGGCATACTGCTTTTCCAGATCCTGCTCGGTGCCTTCCCCCTGGACAAAGAAATCCCAGATGATCTTCAGGTCCTCGTAACTGCTCCAGGCTTCTTTATAGGATTCGGTCCAGATCTTCTTGTCGCGGATGGATCTCAATACCTGTTCGGCCGACTTAGGGTTATTCCAGAACTCGGATGAATGGGTGAGCTTTTCTTCTTCTTCGATCAGGGAGAGTTTTTTATCGACGTCAAAGAAACCTCCTCAGGTCTTCCAGCCTCGTTCGGAGGTCCTTCATATTTTCCAGCGTTACCATTTCTAAGCGTTCAGTTCTTTTAAGATTTCATTCGCCAGGGATGCTTCAAAGCCCCGGCCCAAAGCAAAGTTGATAACTTTCTCCCGTTTTTTCAAGTTTTTTCCGGGTTTTATTTGTGCGATCTTCCCCACGAGCAGCTTTTTCAATCCTTCCCGGTATTCTGCTTCGGGGATCTCTTCCAGCGCCTGCCGGATCAGAGCTTCCGGCACTCCCTGCCGTTTCAGGGCGTAGGCGATCTTCCGTTTGCCCCACCGGTTGATATGGAATTTGCCGCGGGCATAAGCGGAAGCGTAGCGCGGACCGTTCAAAAAATCCTCCGTCTCGAGTTGGCGGATCAGCGCCGGGATCTTTGCGGACGGGCAGCCCAGCTCAGCGAGCTTCGCTTCCGTTTCTTTCAGGCTTCTTTCGCGGTAGGTGCAGAATTTACGGATGCGTATGGCTATCGATTTGATATCCGGAACCATGATAATTACCGGTTCATGGTAGGGTCAACCCAGCGGGTTGACCCTACCATTCATTTCACCGTTCAAAAACATCCACTTCCCTGAAATAATAGGGTCCGTGATCGGTGCTTTCCGTGACCCACATCATCCATCGGTACTGCTGGGGTTTGGCTTTGTCGGGCACCATGGAATAGACCACTTTCCCGCTCCCCCATACGTCGAGCGGCGTCGCGCTCACCATGTATTTCCATCCGGCCGCTTTGGGATCGCCTTCCACGGAGGGCATCTTGTCCTTATCGGAATACCAGACCGAGAAGAACTGCGGGCCATGGACCGGGTCCACCTGCGAGAACATATGAAGGCTGTCGATGCCGGTGGGTCGCTGCAGGTCCATCACAATCCTCCCTTCACCGTTCTCGAACCAGACATCCTTCACGGAATCTGCCGGCAACAGGTCAAACATGCCGTCGATCATCGCCGACATCACCATCCCTTCCTCGGGCATTTTCCCTTTGATCGTCTCGGTCCCCGAATAATAATATTTCATCGTAACGCCGTTGGGCATATGGAGGTCGGCATAGTCTTTCATGGAGATGCGGTACGGGAGGTCGTTCAGGGTTTTTTTGCGGGTCACGGTCAGCTTTGCCATGGGGGCCATATCCTCGGAGACATATCTTTTCTCCAAAACCAGCGGGAAGGATTTCCGGCCTGTGAAGTCGTCATAGAGCGGCTTCAACGGCTGGGCCTGGTCGTTGGGATTGTCCGATACGGTGATGGCGAAGATCCGGATCGCGTCGTTGTAAGGAAGCTGGAGGAAGCCTGCGCTCGGACTTACCTCCATAGAGTAAAGGTAAACATACCCATACTGGTAGGGCATGTTAAGGGAATCCTTGTGCATATGGGGCACGAACCAGGCTACCCGGTCGCGCTTGATAAAGCCCGGCTCCAGGTCCTTCACCCTGCCCAGCTTGTCCCAGATGCGCTTGTCGAACTGGCCGATCTTCCCGGTATAGGATTCCACCCGGATCGTCTTTTTGAGCTCGCCCAACCGGAAAACCGCTGTCGTGTCATTCTCAGCGGCAGCCAGGATATATACTTTATTATAGAACCCCGTCTTCGGCAGCGGTATCTTCTGCCCGGTGCACGTGACCACGTTGTTTTTCCCCGGCGTAGTCTTTCCCATTGTGAACTTTACCCCGTTCACGGTGAGCTCTTCCGGGAAAAGCTCGGCCGGGTAACTGTATCCGCCTTTGACAAAGGCTCCCCTGCTCCGGTCCTGGTCGCTGCTCACTACATTCCGGTCATACTCCAGGGCCAGCGGGGTGTTCTGCGGCTCGCTCAGCTTATCCGCAGGATCTTCGGGATGAAGGACAAAGCTGCGGAGCTGGAACTTCGTAAGGTTCGTCACCAGCTTGCCGTTCGTTACAGTGGCAGGGCCGAGTTCCCTTTCCTGGCCGTCCACTTCGGTGGCGGAAACGATCTTTACCGGCATGGATATTTCCACCGGATCGGCATCCTGCCCGAAAAGCTCCTGCACCCTGACCAGGATCCCTTTCCCGTCCTCCGTTTTTTTCACCGCCCGGATATCCGCCTGGAGCGTATTGACCTTTACGAACGAAAAGGTCTTTCCCAGGGAGCCGGAATGGGAGCGTGCCTGGAAAGCAATAAGAGGCTGGTTCAGGTAGCGCCCCTGCCATTCGGACCGGCCCGTGCGCCAGTCGCCCTTGTGGCCGTACAGGGCATAGGTAAATTCGTGCGTGCCCCAGTCCTGTGTCGCCTGGTCGTGATAGAAGTTGGTGGTGGGAGTATAAAGCAGCGTCAGCCGGAGCGTTTTATCGTCGGGCTTGTCCGACCCGAACTTGCAATCCTCCAGGAGGGTCACGCCGAAATTCCCGGATTTATCGGTCAGGTCGAACCACTCCCGGGAAGGCACTTCATATTTCTTTTCATTATTGGTGGAACGCTCGATGGTGCCAAGCCCGAGGTTATAGGTGGCATTCACATTGGAAGCCGTCAGCGGAAAGGATGCTTTCAGGCTAACCCCTTTCGACTGCCACTGAACGGTATTGGCGAATTCGACCCGCTTTCCCTGCTCGCCAGCCGCCAGCCGGATGTACTGTACAAAAGTGGAGTTCCTTCCCTGCCGTTCAACCTTAAAGGCGATCCTCACCGGCCCGTTCTCCGCCAGGGTGATCTTCGGCTGCTGGTCCACAAAGCCGATGGGGGGCATCTTGCGGTCCTTCCAGTCCATGTTCCACGCCGGCCAGTATTCGGGGTGCTCCTTCTGGAATACCATCCGGGCCGGGCCCGACAGGAGCTCCTTATTCAGGGTTTTGTCGTAAATGCTGGTCACATCCCCGTTGGCGTTCAGGGTGACCTGGTAGAAATTGTTCATCAGGGTGTTTTTCCCGGTAATCAACCCGGTGCTGAACTCTCCAGCCTGTTTGGAGCCCTGCACGTCAAAGCAGGTCAATCCGAACGAAGGGACCTTCGCCACAAAAATGATCCGGACGGAAGTCTTGGTCCGGGACAACTCCTGGACAGGAACTTCCTTCCCGTCGGGAGAATAAACCCTAACATACTCCGGAACCCCTTCCGGGTAGCTGATCTCGGCTTCGGCGATGCCTTCCCGCTCGGCCGCCACCGGGTTATAGACCACGACGGCCTTTCCGGCGACCCGGGTATCCATGGCCCGGATGATCACACCCGCTGCATCTTCCAGGCAGCCGGCAAACTGGTTCAGGCCCAGCACCTCATCGTTCCAGGCATATTCGTAGGCTTTCGGGATGCATGTCCCGGGCAGGATATCATGCATCTGGCTGCCCAGGACCAGCCACCAGGCTTCGTGCAGGGTCCGGAACGGGTATTTCTCGCCTCCCAGCCAGTCGGCAGCGGCAGCCAGGGGCTCCGCCTGTTGGGCCAGCAGCTCGTTCTTCCGGTTCCAGCGCTTCATATAGGCTTCCGAGGACAGGGACCCGGCCGAATGCTGCGTCAGGAGGAGGTCGCCGGAATAGACCGGCAGCCTCGAGCGCTGGTCGGGCGTGAGGACCCGGAAAAGCTGGTCGGAGGAACAGAGATAGACATGGATCCTGCTGTCGGGGTTATTCAGGCTGCCCAGGCCATTCTTAATGGCGGTTTCAGAAGGCGCCCCGCCGATATCCCCGGTGCCGTAATACCGGTAATCGGCATACACCCCGTATTTTTTCCCGTTGTCCATCACCCGGTCTACCCAATACTTCACGGTGTCGAGACGGAATTCGATATCCCCTCCGTAATCGGTGGCGTTGAGGGCGGCAACCACTCCTTTACCATCGGGTCCGGTCCAGTTCCCCACGTTGAACGGGATCCCCACTGCCGATCCCCATTCCAGCTTCTGTGTCGAGAAACCACTCAATCCGCAATAGGCCAGGACCGAAGGCACATGGGCCTGGAAACCGAAGCAGTCGGGGAGCAGGAAATCGATGCTCTCCTTCCCGAACTCATTCCGGAAATACTGATTCCCGTAAAGGACCTGCCGGATGAGCGACTCGGGCGACGGGATATTGGCGTCGCACTCGTCCACCGAAGAGCCGCCTACATTCCAGCGTCCGAGGCCGATATATTTCTTCAGCTTCTCGTACCGGGCCGGGTAATATTCCTTCATCATGCGGTAGCGCCGGGCCCCCGAAAAGGTGAACACATAACCTTTGTATTTTTCAAAATATCTGAAATTATCATCCATCGTCGCCCTGATGTAGTCATTGATCGTTTCGGGATAATCCCACCTCCACTGGGTATCCAGATGCGCATACCCGACCGTATACAGGACCGGGTCGGTATTCAGATCATATTTCCCGTTAAGAGTCTGGGAATTAGCTATTACCGCTGCAAAAAGGGCAGCCGGCAGGAGGAAGGTTCTTATCCGTTTCATCATGGCCGTTCTGATTTTCCTCGTAAAAATAGGGAATTAATAAATTCACGTAAAAGAAGTACCTTTGCCTTACATAAAGATCCGGATCATGAAAAAAATATTGTTTCTCGTGTTGTTGTCGGCCGTCATAGCCTCCTGCGGGAGAAAGGCCGGCGAATTTGTCATCAAGGGGACCGTAAAAGGAGTCGATACCGGCTGGATCAAGCTGTCGACCTCCGGGGTGGAAAAATGGGTCACCCTGGATTCGACGCGGCTGGATAAAGGCAGCTTTACCCTGAAAGGAACCATGGCTTCCCCCGAAATGTGCTTCATCGAAATCCCCTCCAGGCAACTGGAGCTTAGTATTTTCGTCCAGGATGCAAAAATCGACGTGACCCTGTACGCCGACAGCATCGACCAATCGGTCATCAAGGGGTCGCCCGCCCAGGATACCTATGCTGAATTCAAGTCCCGGATCGAGCCCCTGAACAAAAAGATGGATTCGCTCAACAAGGCGTACCGTCAATACATGAACAACGGCGACACGATGAATATGAAAAAAGCCGATTCGATCGCCGAGGTCCTCGACGGGCAGAAAAAGTACCTGGTGCTGGATTTCGCCAAGTCCCATTCCCATAGTGTGGTTTCCCCTTACCTGGTCATGCGCTATGCTTACTGGTACGACCTGGGAGAACTGGAAACTTTCACGGCGGCCCTCGATACCAACCTGAACGGCTCCAAGTATACCCAGAACGTAAGGAACCGGGTCGATGTCCTCCGGCATACGGAGGTCGGACAGATCGCACCCGACTTCACCCAGGGCGACACCACCGGCAAGCCCATCACCCTCTCCTCCTTCAGGGGAAAGGTGATCCTGGTCGATTTCTGGGCCTCCTGGTGCGGACCCTGCCGTGCCGAGAACCCGAATGTGGTGAAAGCGTACCATGCCTATAAGGATAAGGGCTTTGATGTCCTGGGGGTCTCCCTGGATACCGATCACGGCAAATGGACCAAGGCGATCAACAAGGACGGGCTGGTGTGGAACCAGGTTTCCGACCTTAAGGGATGGTTCAACCTGGTGGCGAAGCAGTATGGGATCATGTCGATACCGTCGAACTTCCTGCTCGATAAGGACCAGAAGATCATCGCCCGCGACCTGAGAGGCGACGCGCTGGATAAAAAGCTGGCCGAAGTGCTGGGCGCTCCATCCAAAGCCATCGCCCGAAAAAAATAAATATTCCGTTTTCCATGAAAAAGCTGCTGCTGATCCCGCTGCTGGCCGCGTCGCTGCTTGCCTTCGGGCAGGAAGCTCATGTCCTGTCGGGGACGATCGACGGACTGGGAGCCGGCAAGGTCTACCTGTCAAAATATTACGGAGAAAGGCTGACGACCCTCGATTCCGCGAGGACCGACTCCTCGGGCCGTTTCCGGATCCCCCTCAACCCGGCCTGGCATATCGGCCTGTACCGCCTGACTTTTGGAAAGAATCAGAACCTGGATGTGATCCTGAACCAGGAAGAGGTCGTATTCCGGACCGATGCGGCGAACCCTTCCGACAGTGCCGTGTTCTCGTCGTCCACGGAGAACCGGATCTATTATTTCTTTATCCGCAACGACCGGAATGTCCAGCAGAAGCTGCAGGTGCTGGCCCCGGTGGTCGACTACTATCCGGAGACAGATGACTTTTACCGGCTGGCCTGCCGGCAATATGAGCTGGTCCAGAAGGACCGGGACCGGATCTTCGATTCCCTGTGGGCCAGATACCCGGGAAGCTTTGCCATGCGGATCGTGAAGCTGTACCGGAACCCTTTCCTGCCGGCCACGCTGAAAGACGAAGACCGGATCAACTACCTGAAGATGCATTTCTTCGACCAGGTGGATTTCCAGGATACCCTGTTGCTCAACAGCAATGCCTGGTCGAATAAGGTGATCAACTACCTGACCCTCTACAGTAACAACCGGCTGCCGCAAAAGCAGCTGGAGTCGGAATTCATCAAGGCGGTCACGGTCATGCTGGGCGCAGCCGTGGTGAACCCGGATATCTACAAATTCATCCTCGACTATGTGGTGGGAGGGTTCGACAAATACCATTTCGACGACGTACTGACCTACATTGCCGATAATTTCCAGGATCCCTTTGCCTGCGAGGATCAGGCGCGCAAGACCACCCTCCAGAAGAAGCTCGACAACTTCAAGAAGATCGCGGTGGGAAAAACGGCCCCCGAGATCGAATCAACGGATCCAAAGGGGAAGCCGGTAAAGCTCTCCTCGCTCGGGACGGACTATACCCTGGTCCTGTTCTGGTCGAGCGAATGCGGCCACTGCGCGGAGATGCTTCCCAGAGTGAAGGAGATCTACGACGGACAGAAGAACCGCAGGTATGAGGTCTACGCGGTTTCCCTGGATACCAGCCGGGCCGAATGGACGAAATTCATCCGGGACCAGAAGCTGAAATGGATCAATGTCTCCGATCTGAAAGGATTCGATTCCCCGTCGGCAAACGAATATAACATCTATGCCACGCCGACCATGCTGCTGCTTGACCGCCAGAAGAAGATCATCGCCAAGCCGGTATCCTACCGGGAGCTGGAGGAAGTGCTGAAGGAGAACAAGTTGCTTTGATTCTTGATACTAAACCCGCATACGCATGTATGAGTTCATCAAAGGGCACCTGGTGGAGAAAAACCCCGCCTATGCCGTAGTGGAGGTCAATGGGATCGGATATATCCTGAACATTTCCCTTCACACCTACACCTTGCTGAAGGAGGACAGCCATTGCAAGCTGTTCACCCACCTGATCGTCAAGGAAGATTCCCATGTCCTGTACGGATTTGCCGATGAAGAGGAGCGGGAACTTTTCCGCCAGCTCATCAGCGTTTCGGGGGTGGGGGCGGGTACCGCCCGGATGATCCTTTCCGCCCTTTCGCCGGATGAAACCGCCCGTGCGATCGTTCAGGGCGATTCGCGGTTGCTGCAGAGCGTGAAAGGGATAGGGCAGAAGACCGCCCAGCGCATTATCGTGGACCTCAAAGACAAACTTTCCCGTGACCTGATCCCGTTCGAAAAAATGGCTCCCGAGCACAATACAAAGAAGGAAGAAGCGTTATCAGGATTGATCATTCTCGGTTTTCCCAAAACGGTAGCCGAGAAGGCGTTGAGTAAAATTCTTGAAGCGGAAGGGGCCGCTTTGTCAGTTGAACAGTTGATCAGGAATGCCCTGAAGATCTTGTGAGTGGGAAAGGCATTTCCTGTTTGATGTTTTTGCTTTGCAACAAAAACCAACAAGATATTAATTGGTAAGGGACAGGTTACAATCATACCGCTACCCGCTCATCATTATACTGTTGCTCCTCATCCGGGGATGTCTGATCCATATTCCTGCCGGGGCGGCAACGGTATTCCCGTTCCCTTTCCTTTTCCCGTTGCCCCCCGATACCAATGTTAAAGGGGATACCACCCTCCGCTACCCGTTCTCCGAGGAGAATACCCTGCCCGGCGGCCAGGGAACCAGCAACATGTACCTGAAGAACCCCTCCAACCTGAACGTCACGGTGGAGTATGACCCGGTGACCCGGCAGTATGTGTATGTTTACAAGATCGGTACGCTGACCTACCGCATTCCCACCACCCTCAGCTTTGATGAGTACCAGGATGAAGACATGCAGACCATGCTGAAGAATTACTGGAGGGAGCGGGCGGAAGCGGCCTCCATCGATAACAACAAGGGGATCATCCCGAAGATCCATATCGGGGGAAAGGTATTTGAGACCATCTTCGGCAACAATACCGTCGATATCCGCCCCCAGGGTTCGGCGGAGATCACCTTCGGGCTGGTGTCGAACCGGCGGGACGATCCGATGCTGAACACCCAGCAGCGGCGGCAGACCAATTTCGATTTCAACGAGAAGATCCAGATGAACGTCATCGCCAAGATCGGCGATAAGATCGAATTCAAGACCAGCTACAACAGCGAAGCGACCTTCGATTTTGAGAACAAGCTGAAGCTGAAATACGAGGGCAAGGAAGACGACATCATCCAGCTGATCGAAGGAGGGGACGTCAACCTGCCGCTGAACAGCACCCTGATCAAGGGCAACGAGAGCCTCTTCGGGATCAAGGCCAAGCTGCGGTTCGGACGGGTCACCGTCACCGCGATCTATTCCCAGCAGAAAAGCGAGACCAAGACCATCAATGTCCAGGGGAATGCCCAGACGACCAATTTTTCCATCCATGCGGACGAATATGAAGAGAACCGCCATTTTTTCATCGCGCAGTATTTCCGGAGCCATTATAAAGGCTCGCTGAAGACCCTTCCGGTCGTCACCTCCAACGTGAACATCGTGAAGATGGAAGTATGGGTGACCAACGTAGGGGCCGCCGTGACCGACAACCGTAACATCGTGGCCTTCCAGGACCTCGGGGAATATACTCCTTACAACACCCGTCTCTTCCACGGCACCGGCAACGGCTACCCCAGCAACAATGCCAATAACCTGTTCCAAGTGATCATGCCCACCCCGGCCGATACCGTCAAGGTGAGGAACATCAACCTCGTGACCGACTACCTGAAGGGCTCCCCGTTCTTCATGGTTTCCGGGGAGGATTTTGAGAAGGTGGAAAGCGCCAGGAAGCTGCTGCCCTCGGAATATTCCTACAACCCGAAGCTGGGTTTCATCTCCCTGAACACGGCTCTGAATCCCGACCAGGTGCTGGGCGTGGCCTTCCAGTACCAGGTGGTGGGCGACACCACGATTTACCAGGTCGGGGAATTCTCCGACCAGGGGATCAACGTCCCCAAATGTCTCATCGTGAAACTGCTGAAGAGCACCTCCCTGAACACCCGGCTGCCGATGTGGAACCTGATGATGAAGAATGTTTATTCCCTGGGAGCCTACCAGATCCAGCAGCAGGATTTCACCCTGAATATCCTGTATTCGGGGAATAAGAACGGAGTGCCCACGGCCTATATCGCCGAAGGACGGATCAGCGGCGTACCCCTGTTACGGGTGCTCAGCCTCGACAACCTCGACCAGCAGGGCAATCCCCCTTCCGACGGGATGTTCGACTTCATAGATAATGCGGTGCTGAACGGGGGAACCATCCAGGCCTCCAACGGCAGGATCTATTTCCCGGTGCTGGAGCCCTTCGGGAAAGACCTGCGGGATTCCATCTTCGACCCCATGGACCCTACGGGGTCGATGGCAATTGCCGACAAATATTGCTTTGATTCGCTGTACACCATGACCAAGACCATGGCCAAGCAGTATACCGAGAAGAACAAGTTCACGCTCGACGGCTTTTTCAAATCCTCCACCGGCAGCGAGATTTCGCTGAATGCCCTCAATGTGCCCCAGGGATCGGTGAAAGTGACCGCCGGTGGAGTGCTGCTGACCGAAAACGTGGATTACACGGTCGATTATACCCTGGGAAGGGTCCGGATCATCAACCAGGGGCTGCTGAATTCCGGGACGCCCATCCAGATCTCCCTGGAAAGCACGCAGATGTTCAACATCCAGACCAAGCGGCTCATGGGAGCGCATTTTGATTACAAGATCAACAAGGATTTCATCATCGGCGGTACCATCCTGAACCTGAATGAACGGCCGCTGACCCAGAAAGTAAATTACGGCGATGAGCCGATTTCAAATACTGTCTGGGGATTGAACCTGTCCTACCGCAACCAGTCGAGGCTGATCACCCGGCTGGTCGACCTGCTTCCGCTGATCTCCACAAAGGCCCCTTCCAACGTGGCGGTAGATGCAGAATTTGCGCAGTTCATCCCCGGACATTCCAAATCGATCGGCCAGACCGGGACTTCTTACATCGATGACTTTGAAGGAGCCCGGTCTACGATCGACCTTAAAAATGTCGGGACCTGGTTCCTGGCCAGTACGCCCCAGGGACAGGTCGGCGCCAGCATGTTTCCGGAAGGCGCACCGGGAACCGGCCTGGCTTACGGATTCAACCGGGCCAAGCTTGCCTGGTATGTGATCGACCCGCTGTTCTACGACCGCAACACCAACCTGATCCCGCCAAACGTCAACAACAACGAGCTTTCCAACAACTATGTCCGGCAGGTCTGGGAGACGGAAGTATTCCCCAACAAGGAGCCGCTGAACGGCGTGCCGGTGAACCTGGCCGTACTGAACCTGGCCTACTACCCCTACAATGTGGGCCCCTACAATTTCGATGTGTCGCCGGGGCCGTTCTCCGCAGGTCTGAGCTCAGACGGGACCCTGGCTTCGCCGGAATCCAGGTGGGGAGGGATCATGCGGAAGATGGAAACGACCGACTTCGACGCAACCAACATCCAGTACATCGAGTTCTGGATGATGGATCCCTTCTCTTACGACTCCACCATCTCCGGCGACCTGTATTTCAACCTGGGGGATATCTCCGAGGATATCCTGCGCGACGGGAGAAAATCCTATGAGAACGGACTTCCCACCTCCTCGGCGGTGACCAATGTAGATACCACCATCTGGGGACGGGTCCCTTCCCTGCAATCGCTGGTGGATGCCTTTGACAATGATCCGAATGCCCGGCCCTATCAGGATGTCGGTTACGACGGCCTGATGGATGCCGATGAGCGCACCTTCTTTGATACCACTTACCTGGAAAGGATCAAGGCCGCCTTCGGGCAGAATTCCAACGCGTATACCAATGCGCTGCAGGACCCTTCTTCCGACGATTATCATTATTTCCGGGGAACCGATTATGATAATAACAGCCAGTTCAGCAGTATCCTGGAACGGTACAAGAAATTCAACGGTCCCGACGGCAACTCCCCCTCTTCGGCCAATAACCCCGAGAGTTACCCGACCCTGGCCACCACGCTCCCGAACGTGGAAGACATCAACAAGGATAATACCCTGAGTGAAACGGAACGGTACTATCAGTATGTGGTGCACCTGCGCCCCGAAATGATGAAAACGGGGCAGAACTATATCACCAACGTGTACCACGCTACCGGCATCCAGCTGGCCAACGGTTCCAAGGGAGATGTCCGGTGGTACCAGTTCAAGATCCCCGTCCGGTCGCCCGACAAGGTGGTGGGAAATATCTCCGATTTCACTTCGATCCGGTTCATGAGGATGTTCTTCAAGGGATTCAACAAGTCGGTCGTTTGCCGTTTCGCCACGATGGAGCTTTCCAGGGGGGAATGGAGGAAATATACCTATGATCTGCTGAGCCCCGGAGAATACATTCCCGATGACAATGAGAACCAGACCGCCTTCGATATCGCCACGGTGAGCATCGAGGAGAACGGCAGCAAGCAGCCCATCCCGTATGTGCTGCCCCCGGGGATCGAGCGGGAAACCAACTGGGGATCCACCAACCAGCAGCAGTTCAACGAACAATCGATGGTGCTGAAGGTTTGCAACCTGATCGACGGAGATGCCCGCGCAGCTTACAAAACCTGCCAGTTCGACTTCCGTCAGTTCAAGCGGCTGAAAATGTTCGTGCACGCCGAACAGTCGATCGCCAGCCAGAGCATCAAGAATGGAGACCTGACCGTCTTCATCCGGATCGGTTCCGACTTTACCGAGAACTATTATGAATACGAGATCCCGCTGACGTTCACTCCCTGGGGGACCAAGGCTTCCCAGCCCGACCTGATCTGGCCGGAAGCCAACTCCTTTGATATTTCGCTCGAGCGGCTGGTCAACGTGAAGTATGACCGCATCGTCGCCATGGCGCAATCGGGCAACACGGCCTCCCTTTCCACTCCTTACGTGGAATACGACGGGAAGAACAAGATCACCGTGATCGGATCGCCCACGATCAGCGACGTCAAAGCCGTCATGATCGGGGTCCGGAACCCGAAGAAAGGAGTGAATTCACCCGACGACGACGGGCAGGCCAAATGCGCGGAGATCTGGGTGGATGAACTCCGTCTGACCGATTTCAACAAGGAGGGAGGGGTGGCGGCCACGGCCCGCATTTCAGCCGACCTGGCCGATTTCGGACGAATCCAGCTCAGCGGAAGCTACAGCAGCGCCGGCTGGGGCACGATCGAGCAGAGCCAGACCGAGCGGCAGCTGGAATCCATCACCTCGCTCGGCTTCGACACCGACCTGGAGCTGGGCAAGTTCTTCCCCGAGAAATCGGGCGTCAGGATCCCGATGCATTTCGATTATTCCATGGTCGTCAATACGCCGAAATACGACCCCCTCAACCCGGATATCCTGTATAAGAATGTCCTGAAGGCTTTCCCGTCGAAGACCCAGAAGGATTCCGTGCGGAATACCCGGGAGGATTACACCCAGCGCAAGAATTTCAACTTCATCAATATCCGGAAAGACCGGACCAAGGATAAAAAGATCCACGTATACGATATCGAGAATTTCACCGTCAGCTACGCTTATTCCGAGATCTTCCACCGCGACATTGACGTGGCCTATGACCTGTCAAAGAAGTACACGGGGGGCATAGGATATAATTACGCCGCCGTTCCCAAGAACATCGTTCCCTTCCAGAACAACAAGTACCTGAATAAACACCGGTCGCTCCGGTTGATCCGGGATTTCAATTTCTATTACCTGCCCAAGTCGTTCTCCTTCCGGACCGATATGGACCGGGAATATAATGAGCGGATGCTCCGGAACAAAAGCAGCGGCATTGTCCCGATGGCTACCTACTATAATAAGATCTGGAACTGGACGCGGCTGTACGACCTGAAGTGGGACCTGGCCAAATCGATCAAGGTGACCTTCCTGGCCAATGAGAATGCCTACGTGAATGAACCGCCCGGAAAGATAGACACCCGGTCGGAGAAGGACCAGGTATGGGGCCAGATCTTTTCGTTCGGGACGATGAACAACTATAACCAGAAGTTCAACATCACCTACGATCTCCCGTTCTCGAAGATCTTCATCCTCGACTGGATCAACATTTCCGCCGGATATGAGGGGATCTACCACTGGACCGCCACCCCGATCTCGGTCCAGGCGCAGTTCGGCAACACCATTGAGAATGGGAACACGAAGGTCCTGAACGGAGGTTTCAGCTTCCTGAGCCTGTATAACAAGATCCCGTACCTGAAGCGAATCAACTCGACGGATATCACCTCCCAGAAAAAAGGAGGCCAGAAAGGGGAGCCGATGAAGAAGGACGATCAACTGCCCAAACAACCCAATGCCAAAGCCGACAGCCTGCAGGCAAAAAAATCCGGATTCAACTTCGGGAAATTTCTCCTCGACGGTACGTTGCGTCTCCTGATGTGCGTGCGGAAAGCAAGCTTTTCCTACACCCAGGGCAACGGGACGGCGCTTCCCGGGTTCACTCCCGTACCCAATGCGCTGGGTAACGACTGGAGCCAGAATGCACCCGGACTGGGATTTATCTTCGGGGATCAGAAGGATGTGAGGAACCGCGCCATCTATGAGCACTGGATGACCCTCGATACGCTGCAGAACAATGCGTACATGAACAAGTTCAACGAGAACCTGACCATCAATGTCTCGATCGAGCCGTTCCGGGATTTCAAGATCGAGGTCAATGCCGTACGGACCTATTCCTTCATGCACAGCGAGTATTTCCGGGCGGATGAGAATGGCAGCTTCGCCCACGAAGCCTACTCGCCGACGGATGCCGGCTCCTTCACGATGTCGTATATCATGATCGGCACTTCGTTTTCGAAAGACAATGCCGATAATACTTCCCCGCTCTTCGAGACCATGAAAAACTACCGGCTCCAGGTCGCGCACCGGTATGCCGCGGAGAACCCCTGGTCCACCTCCATTGTCGATTCCACGGGTTATCCTTACGGGTACGGTCCTACCGACCAGGAGGTGCTGACCACCGCGTTCCTGGCAAGCTATACGGGACGGAATCCCGACAAGATCTCGCTCAAGCCCTTCCCGACCATTCCCCTTCCCAACTGGAGAATCACCTACGACGGCCTGATGAAGATCAAGGGGATGAAGAAAATATTCCGGACCCTCACGCTCAGCCATGCCTACCTTTGCACCTATACGGTCGGAAGCTTTGTTTCCAACATCCAGTACAAGGAGGCCGACGGCTACCCGACGGTTGTGGACAACGCGGGGAACTTCATTCCCAAGGAACAGTTCTCGGTCATTTCCGTTACCGAGCAGTTCAACCCGCTCATCAAGGTGGATATGTCGTGGGTGAACAGCCTGCTCACCAACCTGGAATGGCGACGATCCAGGAATATCTCGTTCAGCTTCGTGAACAACCAGATGACGGAGGTCTCCAGCAATGAGTTTGTGGTGGGACTCGGGTACCGGTTCAAGAATGTCCGGCTTTCCTTCATCTCGCTGGGGGCTGCGGGGCGGAAGAGCAAATATGCGAACGACTTGAACCTCAAGCTCGATTTCTCCCTGCGGAGGAATAAGACCGTCCTGCGGCGGCTGGAAGATGACGTCAACCAGATCTCGGCCGGCCAGCAGGTCATGTCGATCGATTTCACCGCCGATTACAACCTGAGCCAGCGCTTCAGCATCCGGTTCTATTTCGACAAGGTGATCAATTCCCCGTATATCTCGAACCAGTACCGGACCTCCAATACCAAAGGCGGGCTGACCCTGCGGTTCACCCTGGCCCAGTAATCCGGGGGATTTTCCGGCCGGAGCTTGGATGTGATAAAAAAAGTTTATTTTTGAGAAGTCAAAGTTCAAACCTGTTTAACATGAATGTTCCTGAAAATCTGAAGTACACCAAAGACCATGAATGGCTGAAAGTGGAAGGCGACGAAGGCCTGATCGGGATCACCGATTATGCCCAGCATGAACTGGGGGATATTGTTTTCGTGGAAGTCGAAACCATGGGGGAGATCCTGGGCAAGGGAGAAGCCTTTGGAACCATTGAAGCCGTGAAGACCGTTTCCGATATGTATATGCCGGTGGGGGGAGAAGTGATTGCGTTCAACGAAGAGCTGACCTCCAAGCCTGAGATCATCAACCAGGATCCTTATGGTAAAGGATGGGTGATCAAGGTTAAGATCCAGAACCCGGATGAGATCGGACAGCTGCTGGATGCCGCTGCCTACAGCCAGCAGATACAGGGTTGATCATCTTGCCCCCGGTATTGACGGGAATCAATGAGAGGAATTTGCTGTAAGAATCAGCACTACCTTATTCCGATCCTGCCGATCAATCTGTCGTAAGAAATTCACGTAGTCATTGTAATTGACAGCCGGGAAACGTCCCTTCTCCTTTTCCAGAAGCCGTGCAAAATACAGTTGCGAACTTCCGGGCATTATCGTGGTAGTATACTTGCCGAAAATGGTGGAAAATTCACTGCCTGCCGGTTTGCTTTCAACCCGGTAGCATGATGGATAACTAAGTTTTACCGAGTCAATATCCGTGTAAGCAAACTTCAGGTACAGATCAGTGATCCGGGAATCATTTTTTAGCGGGACTCCCGGCTGATCGACAAATTTATTCAGGGGAACAAATACCCGATCCCCGTTTTTTGAAGCGAAATTCCGGATATTTATTTGCAGGGTCATTTTGAGTTCGGGAATAATCGAATCATTCCCCATTATGCTGAAAGAGGTGACTTTCGCACCGGAGAGCTTATAGTAATCCGTCACCTCTTCAATTTGTTTATCATACGGCATATGCAGGAACTCTTCCATATTATCATACTGTAGGCCGCGGTAACGCGAGATCATTTCGACCCTGGCGTTTCCTGCCGAATCCAGTTGGATCTGCACGTTTCGAACAAGGGTATTTTCGGATTTCCCGTAACTGGGGGTCCGCACCAGGATACCACCGAGGGGCGTGATCATGAGTCCATAACGGTCGGAGGTAAAATCTCCCAGGAAACCGAAGGGTTGATACTGGCTTGTGCATTCCAGCCAAACAGTGTCACTTTTCAAGGGCACGCACAAGATAACATGGTTGAACTGCATTCCGGGGAAATCCTTCTGGATGGGCGATGCATTCTCTCCTGATTCTACCAGGGTGTAAAACGAGGGTATATTTACAGCCTTAAGCAATGCCTTCAGGTATATCACGAGGCCTTTGCAATCGCCATATCCTTTCTCAGCAACCTTTTCCGCTTCCTCCGGCTGAAGTCCGCCAATACCCAGGACCACACTGACATACCGGGTGGTTTTCTGCAGGTAGTGGTAAAGGGTCTGCACTTTTTTCAACGGTTCCTGCTCTCCGCGGGTCAACTCCTGCGCGAGCTGAATGCGGGAAGCAGAAAGAGTATCCCTACCGCTGTTCAATGAATAAATCCATTCTCCATAGCCCTGCCAGGAACTGAAATTGCCGGTGTAACCCCTGGCCGAATAATCATTGGGCCCCATAAAAATGATGGGCACTCTTTCTTCCAATGGAGGGCTGACCGGCTCCTGTTGCAGAGCCGCCAGATTCTTAATCTCCCAGCTCCGGTACTGGTTTTGATCCCCGGAAATTACCGCTCTGGCCGGGATATTCATCTCTTTAAGGCGCGGGAATAAGCCTTCTTTGGAAGTAACCGAAAGCTTGGCAGACTCCACCGATTGCCTGAAACTATCCTGGGGTTTCCATGCAGGATAATCCAGGATCCTCTTTTGAGAAACCCAGTAATAATATTCTACGGTTACCGGATAATTTTTAAAAATCGGCCGAACCGTTTTTTTACGGTCATTCGAATACAGGTTTCCTCCTGAAATAGCGCTTTCGTCATCAATATCATCGCCGGAAATTTTATGAGTCCTTACCCCGATCGCATTATATATATTCCCGTAAAGTTCCTCCACCCGGGAGTTATCGTCATATAATACTTCCAACCAGGCATCAGAAATGGCACTTTCGTTTAAAATGGTTACTACGATATGATACCCGACTTCCATGGAATTCAGGGAATTTATCTGAACCGCCATTTCATAATACCTGATCACTACGTCGGCATTCCGGAGCAGGGAAGAATCAATCGTGAATACCGGATATTTTATTTCTTCCGCCTGTGCTTTCCAGGGCAGCAGCAGCAGTATGCAGAAACAGAATCTGCCTAAAGTTCGCATGAGTTACATTTTTTTCAGGACGATCTGCTGGGCATGCTTGGCGATCACCTGTACGAAGAATTCCCGTAACATTTCATATTCGGTAGCATAATATACCGGTTTATTGATTTGCACGGTGCTGGATACGGTTACTTTCCGGTTATTGATGCTCGTGAGGAATTTAAATGAGGCAGACTGGTCGGGCAAACTGATCCTGACGGGTTCCGGAAGAGTGAGGACCTGGTATCCTTCTGGAATTTCAAAGGTAAACAGGAAAACATCTTTTGTCGGGCAACCGAAATCCACGGGATATTCCCTCTTTTCCTTCCCGAAAGGATTGGTCATCTCTCCCTGATTCAGTAAAACATTAAAATAGATCATATCCCCATTGACCTCTGTTATTTCCTCGGATTTCACATTGCAGGTTGTGACCACTGCTTCCCGGATGTTGTCGAGGTTTTCAATATTGACTTCTCCGACGTCCCAATTTTTTAATTGTTCTTTGAAATCCTTACTATAAGACTCTTTCCCTTTTTCTAAACAGTCCTTTCTGGTGGAGGCAGCCTGGTACCCCGCTGTACTGATCTTGAGAGACCCTTCAATTTTACCGTTCCCATCAAGGGTGAAATCCCCGTACCATAAAGACTGGTCTTTTTCTTCATTCAGCAAAGAGACCCAATGCTGGCTGGAATCCGATAGCACCAGTCCCTTCCCATTCAAACATTTGAATGGAAGCATATTATAGGGCCTGACCATTTCCGTTGCATCGAGCAGATATTCCTTCCCTTCCATGGTAACGTCTGCGATCACATAATTCAGATCCGTAAGGGAAGGATGGCTTTCAAATACCATCCCGTTCTTTCTTGTACTTAGAACGACTGGATCTGCTTTGAGATTTAATCCACGCAGGAGTAGAAGAAGGGCCAGATTGATATCGGCGGAATTTCCCACTTTATCCTTAAACACCTGACCGATGGTCCCGGATAAATATTTTGAGTTCCGGCCGTTCCATTTCAGGTTGTTTTTCACATATTCATAGGCCAGTAACATTTTATCAAATGGCTGGGTCGCTTTCGCATTGATCTCGGATACGATCTCTTTGACCAGTCCTCCTCTTTTTAAAGCGCCCCCGAGACTTTCGTCTTTCAAGAGATTCTCGGTCACTTTTTCCCACGTGGAGGCAACATCATGGAGGATTTCCCCGGGAAACTGGTAAGAAATGAACTCATACCGTACTGCATTAATGTAATTGTACAGGGAGGAAGTAAACGGCTCTTCCTTAAACGAAGGGACATTCTCAATGCCGAGGCGGTATGAATACTCGGTGTATTTAACGTCATTATGCTGAAAACTGGCCGAACTCGTCCATTGATTCTGAGTATTTACAGTTGATGTTGTTGTGATCGACATCGGGTTCTGATCATGCACCTGGACCGTAAACGGGTAAAACCCGGTGATTTGGGTTGAGTAATTGAAAAATTCAGGGATTCTTACTTCATATTCGCTCCATCTTTCCGGGATCTCCCCCTGAAATTCCCAATTCCTCAGATAGTCAAGGAATGGGGATCGTATGGTATATTGAAGCTCAATGACGGATCCTTCCCTGACCGATGGGAATGTTATCTTCTTATTGCTCAGGTGAGCGCTTTCTTCCTCCGTGAAAATGGATTCATT
>DATJQF010000125.1:0-3566 GCA_035505995.1 Bacteroidales bacterium | reverse complement strand
CCTGACGAGGTGCTCCATGCGTTCCTCCAGGGTTTCAATATGGCCGAACATCATGGTGGCGGAAGTGGTCAGCCGGAGCTGGTGCGCGGCTTTCATGACCCCGATCCATTCGGCGACGGTGCATTTTACGGGGGAAAGCATCTGCCTGACCCGGTCCGACAGGATCTCGGCCCCCGCGCCGGGAAGGCTGTCGAGACCTGCAGCCACGAGAGCTTCCAGCACTTGGGAATAGGAAAGATCTTCCAGCTTTGCCAGGTGGACGATCTCCGGCGGGCCGAGCGCATGCAGCTTCAATGCCGGAAAACGCTCTTTCAGGTTGCGGAACAGCCCGGTATAAAAGGACAGGCCCAGTTTCGGATGCATGCCTCCCTGCAGCAGCAGCTGGTTGCCTCCCAGGCATTCCATCTCCCGGATCTTTTTTTCATATTCCTCCAGCGTGGTTATATAGACTTCCGGGTGATTCGCCGGACGGTAGAAATTGCAGAACCGGCACCCTGAGATACAGGCGTTGGTGATGTTCACGTTCCGGTCGATGATCCAGGTCACCTCCCGGGCCGGGTGATGCCGGTTGCGCAACAGATTCCCGGTTTCCATCAGCTCTCCCAGCGATGCATGCCGGAACAGGAAGGCTCCTTCGGAGACCGAAAGGAAATCAAGGTTCAGGGCTTTATGGACAAGCTGAGGGATATTCATGGAAACGGAAGATTACCGGGAATTCCCGGGCATCGCGAGGTCAAATTTTATTACCTTTGACGTCCGATCGAATCTCAAAAGTACGAAAAAACATGCAGTTCAGCTTATCATCCGGAGGGGGCACCGAGCACACCCTGTTGCTGGCTAAAAATGCCAGGGACCTGGATCCGGGACTTCTCTCGAAAGAGGAGATAAAGTTCATCGCGAACCGGAAAAAGGAATTCAAGGAAGAATTTTTCGCGTTTAACCGCCTGACCCGCTGGGTCATGGTACGCCTGATCAAAGAAGAGAAGGATCCGCTGAAACGGCAGGAAGAATGCCGGAAAGCGGGCGACCTGGCCGCGAAATTCCTGAACGATCATAACCTGTCGTCCGTCCTGGTCGACGGGCACGGGACCGAACCCCGTGAGGTAAGCGCTTTCGCGGAGGGCCTTGCCCTCGGGAACTACCAGTTCGGCAAGTACAAAAATGATACGGAGAAGAAAAACCGGCTGAACCGCATCCTCATCCGCAAAGGAACTCTCCCGGAGAAAGATCTCCGGAACCTGCAGATCATCACCGAGGCCGTGGGCCGCTGCCGCGACCTGGTGAATGAACCCTACTCCTTCCTGAATGCATTGGTGTTTGCCGAAGAGATCCGCAAAATGGGGAAGGAGGCGGGCGTCTCGGTTGAGATCCTTAACCGAAAACAATTGGAATCGCTCAAAATGGGCGGATTACTGGGCGTGAACCAGGGCAGCAGCGAGCCGCCCACCTTCACCGTCATGGAGTGGAAGCCGGCCCGGGCAAAAAACAGGAAACCCTATGTTTTCATCGGGAAAGGCATCGTCTTCGATTCGGGCGGGATGAACCTCAAGCCGGGCGACTCGATGCTGACGATGAAATGCGATATGTCGGGAGCGGCAGCCGTCGCCACCGCCCTGACCGCCATTGCCAAAGCGAATCTTCCCGTTCACGTGGTAGGCCTTATCCCGGCCACCGATAACCGTCCCGGACCCCATGCCCTGGTGCCGGGAGATATCCTCCGGATGCATAACAAAATGACGGTGGAGGTGCTCAACACCGACGCCGAAGGGAGACTGATCCTGGCGGACGCGCTGAGCTATGCCCGCCGGTATGATCCGGCCCTGGTCATCGACCTGGCCACCCTCACGGGCTCGGCTGCCCGCGCGATCGGCCGGTTCGGGATCGTAGCCATGGAAGCAAAGGCGGAAAAGGAACTCGCGGAGCTGAAAAAATCGGGATGGGAAGTGTATGAGCGCCTCGTGGAATTCCCCAACTGGGATGAATACGGGGAGCTGATGAAATCGGACGTAGCCGATCTGAAAAACCTGGGACCGGCGGAAGGAGGAGCGATCACGGCCGGCAAATTCCTGGAGAAATTCACCGATTATCCCTATATCCATCTCGACATTGCAGGACCTGCCTTCCTCGAAAAGCGGGATTCCTACCGCGGGATCGGCGGAACAGGGGTGGGCGTGAGGCTGCTGTTTGATTTTGTGAAGAGGATAGAGAATAGAGGATAGATGGCATTTCCATATTTTTGTACCTGCTAAAAAACACCTTTGATGAACGCTGTACCAGAAAAAGAGCACCGGATCCGGGTAGGAATAACTCATGGGGATGTGAACGGGATCGGTTATGAGATCATCATCAAAACCCTGCAGGACCCGCGCATGATCGAGCTGTACACGATGATCGTTTACGGTTCCTCCAAGGTGGCTTCCTATCACCGGAAAACATTGAATATCAATGATTTTAATTTCAACCTGGTGAAGAAGCCCGATCTGGCGCATCCGCGGAGGCCGAATATCATCAATGTGATCGAGGATGAAGTGAAGATCGACCTGGGGAAATCCACCTCCATCGGGGGCGAGCTCGCGGCGCTTTCCCTGGAGATGGCGACCGACGACCTGGTGAAAAACCAGATCGATGTCCTGGTGACTGCTCCCATCAATAAGCATAATATCCAGTCCGCGAAATTCAATTTTCCCGGCCATACGGAATATCTCGCCGGGAAATTCAATGTACAGGATTACCTGATGCTGATGGTGAACAACACGATCCGCATCGGGGTCATCACCGGGCATATCCCGCTGAAGAAGGTGTCGGAAACGCTGACCGAGGAGCTGATCCTGAAAAAGATCAACATCCTCAACCATTCGCTGCTCCGGGATTTCAGCGTCGTAAAGCCCCGGATCGCGGTACTGGCGCTGAACCCGCATGCCGGCGACGAGGGATTGATCGGGGACGAAGACCAGAGGATCATCAGGCCGGCCATCGACAAAGCCTTCGGACAGAATATCCTGGTCTTCGGTCCTTTCCCGGCCGACGGCTTCTTCGGCTCTTCGAATTTCAGCAAATTTGACGGCATCCTGGCTGTTTACCATGACCAGGGAATGTTGCCTTTCAAGCTGCTCTCCTTTGACGACGGAGTGAATTTCACGGCGGGTTTGCCTTATGTGCGGACTTCGCCGGCCCACGGCACGGCCTATGACCTGGCCGGCAAGAATGAAGCCAACCCGGAAGCCTTCCGCAATGCCGTATATATGGCTTGCGACATCTTCAATAACCGGGTGGCGTATGACGAGCTTCATGCCAACCCGCTGCACCCCCCGGCAGCACCTGAACCGGAACCCCCGCAGTCATGAACCCCTTCAGCTATACTGCCGACAGCATAGCTGAAATAACGGGCGGGAAGTTGCTTTCTCCCTCCCCCGAAGGAACCTCAATAAAAGAGCTGCTGATCGACAGTCGCCGCCTGGTTCAACCGGAAGCGACTCTTTTCATTGCGCTGGTGTCGGGTAGAAATGACGGTCACCGGTATATCCGGGAGCTGTATGAAAAAGGAGTGAGGAATTTCTTAGTTTCCA
>DATJQF010000124.1:0-4528 GCA_035505995.1 Bacteroidales bacterium | reverse complement strand
CCTGCTCCGGAGGTACCTGTCGCATTATCCGGGACATCTCAATATCAAGTGGGAGCAATTCATGCAGCTCGGAAAGCTGACGGAAAATCCTGCAGAGCTCTTCTCCATGAGCGTGCTCGCCGCCCGCCTGTCGCAGGAAATGAACGCGGTAAGCCGGATCCATTGCAGGGTCACAAGGGATATGTTCCGGTCGCTTTACCCGGGATATTATCCGGCCGAACTTCCCATCGGCTATGTGACCAACGGAGTGCATCTCCCGACCTGGGCTTCCAAGTCCTGGCAGGATCTCTACACGAAGTTCAGCAGGGACTTCATGGATAACCAGTCCGACCAGTCTCTGTGGGAAAAGATCCGGGAAGTGGATGACGAAATCATCTGGAAGATCCGCACGAAGCAAAAGCGCGCGCTGACCGATTACCTGATGCTGAGACTGTACGGGGAAATGACCCGTCGGAACGAGGATCCGAAAATGATCTTCCGGCTCCGGGAGGCTACCCGGAAACAGGCCATGACCTTCGGGTTCGCCCGGCGTTTTGCCACTTATAAACGGGCGCACCTGCTCTTCACCAATCTTCCCCGCCTGGCCAAGATCGTGAACAGCACCAAGAAGCCGGTCCGGTTCATCTTTGCCGGGAAGGCGCATCCCAAGGACAAAGCGGGGCAGGATCTGATCCGGAAGATCTATGAGATCTCCAAGACCCCCGAATTCATGGGAAAGATCATCTTCGTGGAGAATTACGACATCGAGCTGGCCCAGTACCTGATCCAGGGGGTGGATGTATGGCTGAACATGCCGACGCGGCCCCTGGAAGCTTCGGGAACCAGCGGGGAAAAAGCGGTCATGAACGGGGTGGTGAACTTCAGTGTCCTCGACGGATGGTGGGCGGAAGGATACCGGCAGGATGCCGGCTGGGCGCTGCGCGAGGAAACGACCTATGACAATCCCCAATCCCAGGATGAACTGGACGCGGAAACGATCTACACGCTGCTCGAAGAAGAGATCATCCCGATGTATTATGACTGCAACGAAAAGAAGATCCCCGTAAAATGGATCGGCTATATCCGGAATACGATCGCCGGGATCGCCCCGCATTTCACCATGAAACGCCAGCTCGATGATTACCACGAACGGTTCTACAAAAAGCTGGCTCACCGCTCGAAGGCCATGAACCTTCACAGTTACGAGCTGGCCCGCCACATCGCTTCCTGGAAAAGGAACGTGCTGAAGGGATGGAACAGCATCCAGGTCGTGTCGATGGAGGTTCCGGATTCCACGCAGAAACCGATGATCCTGGGTGATACCTTCAAGGCGGAAGTGGTGCTCGACCTGAAAGAGCTCAGGGGTACCGAGGTGGGGGTGGAGGTGGTCTTCGGCAAGAAGGTGAACGACGAAGTGAACGAGCCGATCCTCATCGAGGAGATGAAGCTGTCCCGGACCAACAAAAGCACGGTGACCTATGCCTGCGAGATCCCGTTCAACCAGGCCGGGGTGTATGATTTTTCCTTCCGGATCTTCCCGAAAAATGAGCTGCTGCCGCACCGCCAGGACCTGAGCCTGGTGAAATGGATCTGAAAGAAAGAATTCCTCTATATTTGAAAAAAATTTCCCATGAAACTGCTGGAAGGAAAAACGGCGTTGATCACGGGCGCCAATAAGGGGATCGGTCGACAGATCGCGATCGTGTTTGCGGAAAACGGCGCAGAGGTGGCCTTTACCGACATTGCCCTGAACAACGATTCATCCAGCCTCGAAACCGAGCTGACCCGCCAGGGAGTGAAAGCCAGGGGCTATGCCTCCGATGCAAGCTCTTATACAGATAGCGAGGAGCTCCTGAACCGCGTCCTCCAGGATTTCGGGAAGGTGGACATCCTGGTGAACAATGCCGGGATCACCCGGGACAATCTCATCCTGAGGATGTCGGAAGAAGAATGGGACGGGGTGATCAACGTGAACCTGAAATCGGTGTTCAACCTCACCCACGCCGTGCAGAAAGAGATGCTCAAGAAGCGCAGCGGCTCCATCATCAACATGAGCTCGGTGGTCGGGATCGAAGGGAACGCGGGACAATCCAATTATGCCGCCTCGAAAGCCGGCATCATCGGCTTTACAAAATCCGTGGCGCAGGAACTCGGCTCCCGGAACATCCGCTGCAATGCGATCGCTCCCGGCTTCATCGATACCGAAATGACCGCCAGGCTTTCCGAGGAAGTGAGAAAGAACTGGACCAACGATGTTCCCCTCCGGCGGCCGGGCACGCCGACCGACGTGGCCAACCTGGCCCTGTTCCTGGCATCCGACCTGTCCGCGTATATCACCGGCCAGGTGATCAGTGTCTGCGGAGGCCTGCATACCTAAATTCTGACCGATCGTGGGAATCGTCCTTACCTATTCCGCCTGGTTCATCCTGCTGTGCATCCTGAGCGGGTTGCTGTTCTCGTTCCTGTTCTATTTCCGGACGAAGAAGGACGAGATCCCCCGGGTACGTCTGCTGGTCATGGCTTTCCTGCGCTTCCTCACGGTTACCCTGCTGTCCTTTCTTTTGCTCTCCCCGCTGATCCGGCAAACACGGCAAAACATAGAAAAACCCATCATCGTGGTCGCCCAGGACAATTCCGGTTCGATCCTTGCCGGCAGGGATTCGGCTTATTACAAACAGGAATACCCGAAGGAGATGGAATCCTTTATCCGGGAGCTGCAGTCGAAATACACGGTGCAGGCCTGGTCATTTTCCACGCGGGTAGCCGACTCCCTGCCGTTTTCCTATGCCGGGAAACAAACCGATATCTCCACTGTGTTCAGCGAGATGGAAGCAAGGTTTACCAACCGCAACGTGGGGGCGCTGGTGCTGGCCACGGACGGGATCTACAACCGGGGCGGCAATCCCTACTACAGCGCCCGGAAGGCAGGATATCCCGTATACTGCATCGCGATGGGCGATACCCTGCTGCACCGGGATGTGATCCTGAAAAACCTTCTTTATAACCGGACCGTGTTCCTGGGAGACAAGTTTCCGGTCGAGGTATGGATAGAAGCCAATAAATGTGCCGGCGGGAAGACGATGCTCCATATAAATAAAGGCGACCAGTTGCTGCTGGAAAGACCGATCACCTTCACCCGGGACCGGGAGCTTCAGAAGATCAGCCTGCTGCTGGACGCCAAAGAAAAAGGGTTGCAGCATTACCGGGTCACGGTGGATCCGGTGAATAATGAATATTCCGGTCAGAATAACAGCCGCGACCTGTTTATCGAGGTCACGGAGACCAAGGACAAGGTGGCGATCCTGTACCAGGTGCCGCACCCGGATGTTTCGGCCCTGCGACAGGCACTGGAAGAGGAAGCCCGGTTCGAAGTGAAGGAATCCCGGATCGACCTGTTCACCGAGGATCCGAAGAAATTCGATCTGATCATCCTGGATCAGCTGCCGTCCAGGCAGGGTTACTCCGATCTCAAAGGCATCCTGGCTTCGCATTCCTCGCTGTTGTTCATCCTGGGGACCGGCACCGACCTGGCTGCCTTCAACAGCCTGCAAACCGGCCTGCAGATCCTCTCCGACAAGGAAAACTATTCCGAGTCGGTCCCGGCGCTGAACGACAATTTCACCTACTTTACGATCGACCCGAAGCTGAAGGATCTGTTAAAGGAAGTGCCGCCCCTGGAATGCCCGTTCGGAACCTACCAGGGAGCATCGGTTTCAGAGATCCTGCTGTATCAGAAGATCGGGAATGTGCGCTCCACCTATCCGATGATCCTTTTCATGCAGTCCCAGGAACGCAAGACCGGGATCATCGCCGGGGAGAACATCTGGAAATGGAGGCTGACCGAGTACGAGCAGGACCAGGGCCATGAGATTTTTGACGGGATGGTCGGGAAGATCGCCCAGTACCTTTCCTTTCACGGGGAAAAAAGTTATTTCGTGGTGAAATGCGAGACCTCGGTGCCGGAAGGCGAAAAGATCGAGTTCCGGGCGGAATTGTACAATGAATCGTATGAGCTGGTGAATTCGCAGGAGGTCAAACTTACCCTGACCGATGAGAACGGAAAATCCTACAATTTCACCTTTGCCCCGTCCGATAAATCCTATTACCTCGATGCAGGGGCCCTGCCGGCCGGGTTATATAAATACCAGGCGACTGCTTCCCTGGGAAAAAACCATTACATGCGGACCGGCGAGTTTGCCGTGCTGCCCGTCAACCTGGAGATGCTGAATACGCTGGCCGACCAGGGGTTGCTGAACCGGCTGGCAGCCGATCATTCGGGCAAGGTCTTCTCCCCGCACGACCTGAACAAGCTATCGCAGGAACTCCTGAGCCGGAACGATATCCGGCCGGTAGCCTATCTTCAGAAAAGATTTTCCGACCTGTCCGGCAATCTCTGGGTTCTCCTGGTGATCCTCGCGCTGGCCGCGGCCGAATGGTTCCTGCGCCGAAGAGGGGGAATGTATTAATTTTGACCTCATGAGCCTCTTATTCCTTTGTATCTTCCTGGCCGCCCTGGTGGCCGGCTATATCCTGGAGAGGATCCTCGACT
>DATJQF010000123.1:0-10789 GCA_035505995.1 Bacteroidales bacterium | reverse complement strand
AGCCATGAACGGGGAGAATAAGGAAGGCAAACAAATCAACCGCCGTGATTTCCTGGTGAAATCGCTGTGGGGGCTGGGCGGCGTGACCGGGATCCTCCTCTCCATACCGGTGATCGGTGCGCTTCTTGAGCCGCTGTTCCGGGAGTCGCCCGTTGCCTGGCGCAGGGTAGGGAAGGTGGACGATTTCAGGATCGGCGATACCGTCCTGGTCCATTTCCGGGATGCGTCGGTCCTGCCCTGGACCGGCACCACTTCCCAGACCGCCTCGTGGCTCAGGCGGGTATCCGGCGACCAGTTCATCGCGTTCTCAGTGAATTGCGCCCATCTCGGCTGTCCCCTGCAATGGGTCGCGAATGCCCGGATCTTTCTTTGTCCGTGCCACGGCGGGGTCTATAACGAAGACGGCTCATATGCGGCCGGTCCCCCGCCTCACGACATGAGCCGCTATCCCGTAAGGATCGAAGATGGATGGGTGGAGATCAAAGCCAGTCCGGTGCCGATAACAAACCTTTAATTCTCCGGCGGATGAACAAACTGAAGCAACTCTGGAATTGGATCGACGACCGGTCGGGGATTTCCGAATTCATCGGGCCGCTGGCCCGGCATCCCGTCCCCCCCGGATCCACCTGGTGGTATGTTTTCGGCAGCGCCACGCTGTTCGCCTTCATCCTCCAGATCATCACCGGGGTGGCCCTTGCCCTGATCTATCAACCCACGACCGAGACGGCTTATGAATCCCTCCGCTACATCACTTACCAGATGCCTTTGGGGGCCGTGCTCCGGGGGGTGCATTTCTGGGGTGCCTCCGCCATGATCCTGCTGGTCGGGATCCATATGATCCGCGTGTACCTCATGGCGGCGTTCAAGTATCCCCGCGAGATGAGCTGGATCACGGGATCTTTCCTGCTGATCCTGACGGTCGCCATGGGTTTTACCGGTCAGTTGCTCCGGTGGGACGACAACGGGGTTTGGTCGGCCATCGTCGGGGCCCAGCAGGCCGGGAGGATCCCGTTTATCGGCACACAGCTCGCGCATTTCCTGATGGGAGGCGAGACGCTGGGGGGCGTCACGCTCAGCCGGTTTTTCGCCTTTCACGTGTTCCTGATCCCCGCCTTTATCTTTTTATTTATCGGGATCCATATTTATCTCGTCATCCGGAACGGCATTTCCGAGCCGCCGAAGGCCGGTCAACCGGTCGATCCCGGAACTTACCGGGCGAAGTACCGGGAGATGCTGCACCGGGAAGGGGTACCGTTTTACCCTGATGCCGCCTGGAGGGACATGGCGTTTGGCATCTTGGTGGTGCTGGCGGTGCTGGCATTGGGGGTCTTTTCCGGTCCTCCGGAGATCGGGAAGCCGCCCGATCCTTCCAGCATCCATGCCAACCCGCGGCCCGACTGGTACCTGCTCTGGGTGTTTGCCCTGTTCGCACTGATGCCGAGGAAGATCGAATCGCTGGCCATTGCCTTTGCTCCGCTGATCATCGGCCTGATCATGGTGCTGATGCCGGTTTTCAGCAACAAAGGGGAGCGGAGCGCGCTGCGACGGCCCTGGGCGATCCTCATCGTAGTGATCATGGTCACAGTGGTTGGAAGCTTTTGGGTGGCGGGGATCCGTGCATCGTGGTCGCCTGACTTCTCCGCGAGGCCTCTTGCTCCCGCTGTCATCGGCAGGGTCGATTCCGCCGCCCAGGCAGGCGCCCGGTTGTTCAGTGCAAAAGCCTGCATCTATTGTCACCGGATTGCCGGCGACGGAGGGCTGCGGGGGCCGGATCTCACCTTTGTCGCCGACCGTCTGACCCCGGACGACATCACGCTGAAGATCGTGAACGGCGGAGGCAATATGCCGGCGTTCGGGGCGGTATTGACGCGAACGGAGCTTAATGAGCTGGGAGCGTTTTTAATGACCCGGAAGCATCCCCCAAGACGGTAGTTGAATATTGAAATTTCAATATTCTTTCTTCCATATTTTATAAATGTTGAATAAAACCTGCATTAACAATTATGTGGCAAAACAAATGAATATTAAGAAGATTATAAATTTGTAAATCACGTAAATACAGTCGTAATGCATTGGAACCAGTATGCGGAAGAAGAAAAAGTAAATTCTAAATTAAAGGATGCCGTTCAAAAAACCCTGATCAAGATAAAACATTGAGCAGATTTTCAGTTTATAACAGCAACTTATCAACTTATCTTATCCTGCCTGACATTCTTAAGTAGTATCATATTGATCCCTTTCAATTTATCATGATGAAGCTGCTTTAATGATGAATTCGAAGATATTACATGATCATAAAACATCAGGACCTCGATAATTAAACGTAATTTTGTAAAAATCAAAGAATTTCGATTTTCTAACGATACCATGGAAGATGAAAAAAAACACGGTGGAGTACAAGATGATGATGGAGCAAGGCCGATTGAAAGTCTCCAATCCGAAACTATTGACGGGGTCGCTGGTTGGTAAATATCCTATAAAACTTGATGAAGGCAGGACAACTATATTTATATCGGATTTAAGCAAGGAAGCTGAAACAAGGGAAAGATACGAGCATCGGGGGAATAAAAACGCAATCCGGTTTGTGAAAAAACCTAAACCGTAAACTCCGGCGACCTATGTACACAGGATCGGGAGAACCGGAATGGCGGGATCAAAAGGAACGGCTTTATCGTTTTGTTCCTCCGAGGAACGCGAGTGCCTGAAAGAAATAAATAAATTGCTTTGTAAAGAGATAAATGTTGTCAGGACACACCCCTTTTCCTGACCATTATTTACAGGTAATCCAATAAGGAGAATCATCAAAGCAACCAGGGGATCCCGTTAATCGGGCATCTCTTGTCCGGTTGACTTCAATAACTTACATCTTGTAGATCAGGGCGTTAATGTTCATCCCTGCTCCGACGGAGGCAAAAATAAGCTTGTCGTTCTTGTTTATGGTATGCTTCTTCAACCTGCCTTTTAAGATGAGATCCAGTAATATAGGCAAGGTCGCCACTGAGGAATTGCCTAACCAGGCGATAGTCATTGGCATGATGTTCCCGGGAATTTCATTTATATCAAAAAGATCATACAGCCTTTTTAATATTGCATCATCCATTTTCCCATTGGCCTGGTGGATGATGACTTTCTTAATATCCTGCAATTGGGTTTTGGCTTTCTCAAGACAATCTTTGATGGCCCGGGGAACTGTTTCAAGGGCATACTGATAAAGCTTCCGGCCGTCCATTTTCAGAAACAAGGTATTCTTTTTTTCAAAATCGGGCTTGTAGGATATATCCATACGCAACAATTTGGAATATAATAAGGTATCCGAGCGTGTGATATGCCCGATTATTCCCATGGGAATATGGCTTTTCCTTGCTTCAAGTACGACTGCACCCGCTCCGTCGGCGTAGAGCATACTGTCCACGTCGTGCGGATCGCTGACCCTGGATAATGTCTCTGCCCCGATGACCAGTATCTTTTTGGCATCCCCTGATTTTAAATAATAATCAGCCTGGATGACGGCCTGCAGCCAGCCTGGACAGCCAAAGATGATATCATAAGCGACGGCATTCGGGTTTTGTATCCCTAATTTATGCTTCACCCGGGCTGCGAGGCTGGGCACAATATCCGACTTGTTATTTTCTTTTCTCACGTCGCCGAAATTATGCGCGACTATGATGTAGTCCAGTTCTTCCTTATCGATGCCTGCTGATTTTATTGAATCCAACGCGGCATAACAGGCGATATCGGAATTGAGCAGGTTGTCCGGCACATACCTTCTTTCGGAAATGGTCGTGATTTCAAAAAATTTGGAAATGATCTCCTGGTTCGGTTTCGCCAGTTTCATTCCTTTTGAATCATAAAATTCACGGCCCAGGAAATCCTTGTTCCGAACACGATTTGACGGAATATAAGATCCCGTACCTGTTATCACGGGATAGATGTTATTTTTCATACAAACTCATCCTTATCTGTTTGTCCGCTTCTTCATCCGCGTGTTCATACCGGATGCAAGAAAGTAACCACTCTTTTGACTTTTGTTGCCAGGACACGATATAACTGTGTCAACTGAATATTTCAGCCAAAGATAATATGTTAGGACCGAATTATGATGAATTGCATTTTGATTCTTGTTGACAATAATGTTTTTGTTTCGAAGCTGTTTCGTATTATTATTCGGGAAATTGAAGACATTGGCTTTAAAAGGGGGCGCAAAATTATTGAGCCTATCATCGCGTCATATGCTCAGTCAACCGCTTCATGAAATCGGCTTTTTCCGCCGGCGTCATCCTGTAGTCAAACCGTCCCAGCGCCTGCTGGAGGTCGAAATAGTTGCGGACGAAATTGGCGAACGCGGTATTCACCGCCATGCTGGTGGAAAGACTCTGGGTCTGGGCGTCGAGGACGTCGAGGATGTTCTTTTGGCCCAAAAGGTATTGGTTGTTGACTATATCGAAATTCCTGGTCGCCGCCGCCTCCGCAATTTTCATCTGGCGGTAATCGTAGTACGCGGCCATGAGGTTTGAAAGAGCCGAGAGGATGTAGGATTCCAGCTTGTCGACGTTCGACTGCCGGTCGCTTTTAAGCTGGGCCACCGTCAGTCGCGCCTGTTGTGCAATGGCATTGTTCTTTAATCCCGTGAACAAAGGGATCTCGACCCTTACCCCCGCCTGCCAGTAATAATTATGTGCATTGTAAAGCAGATCATTCGCCGTGTTGTTCAGGGAATAGAGGTTCTGGTTGTAATTCCCGAATGCCGAGGCTACCGGGATGTACCGTGAGATATTAGCCGACCGGTAATAACGCTCCTGAGCCCCGATGAGGAAATCGTACTGTCCCAGCACCGGGGAATGGGCGATCCCCTCCTGCACGAGGAAATCCCCGAGCTGGTGCAACCGGATCGGATCGTCGAGGATCCCCAGGTAGGCGGAATCGGCGATCAGCAGTCCCGACTTGTCCAGCCGGAACTCGGCAAGGTCATACGTGGTCAGTGTTTTCACATGGATCAGCTGGACCAACTGGTAAATGTCCTGCACCATGGTGGAATAGGTGGCAATTACGTTCCGCTTGGCCCTGGCCACCTCGATCTGCCATCGCAATATCTCATCCTCGCCGGCCGAGCCGGTCTCCTTCTTCATCTTCGCCACATCGAGATTCGACCGGGCGATCATCAGGTTATGGATCAGGAGGTAGAAGTTGCTCCGGCTCTCGATGATGTTCATGTATGCCTTCGCCACCTCGTTGCCGATGTCGAGCTCGTTTTTCTGATAGCTCTCCACCCGGGCCTGCTGGCGGGTCTGAGCCACCCGGAGGTCCGACCAGTAGGGCTCCGAATAAATGATCTGGGAGGCGTTGGCAGTGCCGGCGACCCCCAGCGGCAGGCTTCCGTTCACCGCGCTGTTCAGGGTGCCCGTGGCGCTGAGGTTCAGGTAGGGCAGCAGTACGGAGCGTGCGATGTTGATATCCTCCGACGAGGCCAGCAACTCGAACTTCCTCGCCACGAGGTCCTGGTTGCTGTCGAGGGCCAGGTCCATCAGATCAGGGAGCGAGATGAATTTTGCCGTCGAATCCTGGCGGTCGAAATCCACGATCGTCGCCTCGGTGATGAGGTCCCAGGAAAGGAACCGGAGCCCCAGCTTGCCGAAGGTCCCCAGGTTGAGATAGAAGCCGGTACCCTGGAGCAGGTCGACGGGAAGGGTGGAGGCGTTGCTTCCCAAAAGGATCTGCTGCATGTCGAGGGCGATGCGCTTCGAAAGACGCCCCATGAACCGGGGGAACACCGAAGCCAGGAAGCCCTCCCTCACCAGCGATTCGTCGTACCCGAAGCTTGGGATCTTCCGGGCATTGAGGGAGTCCACCAGGCGGGCCATTTCATGAGGGGGCATACGGAACAATGCATCCAGGTAAACGGCTTCGGCATGCTCCGGGATGGCGGCAAGGATCTCATCCGCCGAAGTATCGGCGAGGATGAGATGCACCTTCACCCCCGCCACCGTGTCGTAATAATAATCCTGCCGGTGATCGGGATTGATCACATCGTAATAATCCCGGCTGGCGACCAGCGACAGGTTATGGAACGGGACGATCTTTTCCAGCTCGGTGATCTCGTTCTCAATGGAGGATTTCAGCTGGATATAGGCCAGATTGGGAACCCCGCTGGCGCCGTTCACCCAGGGGATGCGCTGCAGTTCGTGGTTGATCACCCCCGCGGCGATCACGGGTTTCGGCAGCGCCTTCCGGTGGGTCAGGTCCTGGGAGGAGATGACCCCCATGGAAACGATCATGTCCACCGATTTGTCCGCCAGGAGCTTGTTGTTGATGGCCTCGGCGCCGGATTCGGTCCAGTTCCCGGTGGTGAGCCCGGGGTCCATGAAATCCACCGTGACCTGTCCCGACATAAGCCCTTTCACCTCCTGCTCGATGCGCTGCTCGAATTCCCGGTTCACATGGGCGGGACCATCGTACACCACGGCTACTTTGATGCGGGTCGTTTTAAAGGTGAAAGCCTGCTGGGCAGAGGAGGAATGGATCCCGGTGAAAAGCAGGAGCAGGAGGAGGATCGCAACCGGCGGGACAGGAGGTTTTACCGGCGTATTTTTTTTGTCCCGGTCATGCTTCGGGGTGAGGAGGCGGGCCACTTTTTCGTACACGATGGGCACCACGATCAGGGTGAGGAACATGGAGCTGGTGAGCCCGCCGATAAGCACCCAGGCCAGCCCGTTCTTCCACTCCGCCCCTGCGCCGGCTGCCGTGGCGATGGGAAGCATGCCGAAGATCATGGCGAAGGTGGTCATGAAGATCGGACGGATCCTCATCTTCCCGGCATCCATCAGGGCTTCGCGGATGGATTCCCCGGCCGCCCGCCGCTCGTTGGCGCGGTCCACGATGAGGATGGCGTTCTTCGCCACCAGCCCCACCATCATGATCAGCCCGAGGATCGAGAACACGTTGATCGTATTCCGCGTGAGGGCCAGCGCCAGGATGGCCCCGATCAGCGCCACGGGGATGGAGAACAGCACCACGAACGGGTAGGCAAAGGAATCATACAGGATCACCATGATAAAATAGACGAACAGGATGCCCGCGACGAGCGCGATCAATAGGCTGAGGAACGAAGTGGCCATTTCATCCTGGTCCCCGCCGAACTTGATCCGGGTCCCGCCGGCGATCCGGTCGCCCAGCCGGGAGGCAAAGGACTGAACAATGGATCCCGCCGGGGAGCCGTCGGTGTATGCGCTCACGGTGGTCATGGCATTGCGGTTCTTGCGCTCCAGCTTGGTCGGGCCGGAGGACTGGTAGATGGTGGCGAACTGCTGCAGCTCGACCATCTCCCGTTTCGGGTTGATGAAGGAGAGGTGCGCGATGTTGTCGGGGTTGGTCCGGTCGAATTTGTCGAGCGAGACCCGGATATCATACTGGTTCGATCCTTCCCGGTACTTCGACTCGTTATTGCCGGTGAGCGCCACCTGCAGGGTCGTGCCTACGTCGCCCACGGTGAGTCCCAGCGCGGCCATTTTCTGTCGGTCGATCTCCACGCGGGTCTCAGGATTTCCTTTGGTGGCCGAGAATTTCAGGTAGGTCACGCCGGGGGTCAGGAGCAGGTTGCGGGCCACGATGGCGGAGGTCTTCATGATGCTGTCGAGGTTCACCCCCGTGATCTCCACCACTACGGGAGCCCCGCTGGTGCCGCCGGTGAAATCGATCTGGTTGATGAAGACCTTGACGCCCGGGATCGTGGAGGTCATCTCCTTGATCTTCTGTCCGAGCTGCGCGGTGGATAAGGAGCGATCTTCCTTGGGGCAGAAGGAGACGACGATCTCCGACTGGTTGTCGGTGGAGACCCCGTCCCCGCCTTTTCCCACATTCGTCAGGATGCTGATCACCTCGGGTAGCGTAGCGATCCGCCGCTCGATCTCCTGTGTTTGCCGGTTGTTGCTCTCCAGGGTCGTGCCCGGGGCATATTCGATCCCTACGGAAACCTGGCTGCGGTCGGTCTGCTTCATGAATTCGAACCCGGTCAGGCCGGCAACGGGGATCAGCAGGGTGATCACCAGTGCAGCCGTGACCCCATACAGCACCTGGTTGGGACGGTTCAGGCACCATCCCAGCAGCCGGCCATATTCCCGGGTGATCCAATTGAACGCCTGCTCGAACACTTTCCCGAAACGGCTCAGCAGGCTCCGGGAATCGTTATTCTCCAGCCGGGCGAACCGGGAGGCGAGGATCGGCGTGACCGTGAACGACACCAGCAGGCTCGTGAGGGTGGACACCAGGATGATGATGGAGAACCCCCGGACGATGTCGCCGATCAGTCCGGCGGTCAGGGCCAGCGGCACGAACACGACGATATCCACGAAGGTGATCGAGACGGCGGCAAACCCGATCTCGGTGCGGCCCTTCAGGGCCGCCACTGCCCGCTCCTCGCCCTTTTCCAGGTGGTGGTAGATATTCTCCAGCACCACGATGGAGTCGTCCACGAGGATACCGATGACCAGCGACAGGGCCAGCAGCGTGAAGAGGTTCAGGCTCATCCCGAAGATCCACATCACGACAAAGGCCGTGGTCAGCGAACAGGGGATCGACACCATGACGATCAGCGAGGTGCGCACCGAATGCAGGAAGAGGAACATTACCAGGGCCACCAGCAGGATCGCCAGGCCGAGGTCTTCCATCACGGCCCGGGCGGCCTGCATGGTATAGACGCTCTGGTTGTCGGCGATGTCGAAATGGAGGCCGATATCCTTGTAATCGGATTCCAGCCGCGACAGCTCCTGCAATACCGCCCCGCAGACCTGGACCATGTTCGCATCGTTCTGCTTCTGCATCTCCAGCCCCAGGGCATTGATCCCGTTGAACCGGCTGATCCGGGTGGGATCGGCGGTCCCGTCCTCCACCTCGGCTACATCCTTGAGCATGATCTCGCCCCCCTGGGAAGAGCGCCCCACCACAAGGTTCTTCATCTCTTCGAGGGACGTGAATTTGCCGGCCACGCGGACCACCAGCTGGTACTTCGGGTCCATCAGCTTGCCGGTCGGAAAATCCAGGTTGGCGGTATAAACGGAATTGGACACCTGGCTCACCGAAAGTCCGTAGGACCTGGCCTTCTGGGCATCCACGTTGATGCGGATCTCCCGCTTCATCCCGCCGGTGATGGTGATGTTCCCCACACCGGGGACCCTCGACAGTCTCGGCTTGATCTGGTCATCCACCAGGGTGTAGAATTTTGAGGGAGAGAGCTTCGACGTCAGGGAAAGCCTCAGCACCGGCATCTGGCTTACCGAATACGTGAGCAGGGAAGGGGTTTTTGCGTCTTTCGGAAGCTGCGACAGCACCTCGTTGACCTTTCGCTGCACGTCCTGCACGGCAATGTTGACACTGGCGGAACGGTAGAACTCAAGCACCACGAACGACAGTCCCTCATAGGAGTAGGAGGACATGTTCTTTAGCTTCTCAATCCCCGACAGGCCGTCCTCGATGATGCGGGTCACGTTGTTCTCCACCTCCGACGGCGATGCGCCGGGATACACTGTTTCTACGGTCACATACGGCGATTCGATCTTCGGCAACAACTCATACCCCAGCTGGAAATACCCGAAAACGGCCAGCAGTCCGAGCGCAAGAAAGATCACAATGATGAAGGAAGGCCTTTTGATGGCAAGTTCGGTGAGTGACATGGGGCGGAGGGATTATTTAACGATGACGACTTTCACATTGTCGGAGAGGTTATTCTGACCGCTGGTGACCACCAGCTCGCCGGGTTGGAGTCCGTTCAGCACTTCGAGGTACTGCCCTGATTCCCGACCGATAGTGATATTCCGGAGGTGGGCCGTGTTGCCCGTGACCGAAAACACATGCGCATCTCTCACACTGCCGCTGATCGCCTCGCGCGGGATCACCATCGTGTTGCGGGAGGTGATGGAGGTGAAATTGACCCGTGCAAACATGCCGCCTTTCAGCGGCCGGTCGGCCGGATTGGGCAGCCGGATCTCGACCGGGAAGGTGTGGTCGTCGTCCGCCTTGGAGGCAATATTATTTACGCTCCCGTAGAAGACCTGTCCTGGATAGACGTCGGTGGTGATCTCCACCGTGTCGCCGGGGCGGAGCATGAAGGCGTCCTTCTCGGAGACATTCACCTTCACCTTCAGTGTGGAGATATCCACGATGCTTCCCAGGGAAGAATTCAGCTGCACGTAGGAGCCTTCGTTCACTTTTTTCGAGTTGATGGTGCCGGTGATGGTGGCTTTCACCTTGGTGTCGTCGAGTGCTTTCTGCGAGCGGGTCATCTCGTTCTCGGCCGACTGCATGTCGAGCCGGGAGAGATCCAGCTGCGCGGCCGAGATGGAGTTCTGCTCATACAGGGTCTTGTTCCGGTCGAAGTCACGCTTCGCCTTGAAATAGTTGATCTCAGCCTTGGCCATATCCGACTTCCTTACCAGGTCGTCGAGCTCTACCAGCACCATGCCTTTCTTCACCGGGTCGCCCACGTTGAAATGCACAGCCGTAACGACCCCCTGGGCTTCGGAAATGATATCCACATCATTAAAGGGATTGATCACCCCCACCATGCTGACGAGGTTCGACAGCACCCTGTTCTCGACTTTAACGACGATGACCGGGATATCGCCTAGGACCTCCTGGCGGTTGCCGGCCTCTTTGTGCCTTCCTAGCAAGAAAAGGAGAATGATGATCAGGATCGCGACCAGGGTCGCAATGACGGGAAACAGGAATTTCTTCATCAGTTAACGGGAGTTAATTTGAACATGAAGGGACAGGATAATATCCCAAAAATATTAAAGTATTT
>DATJQF010000122.1:0-4303 GCA_035505995.1 Bacteroidales bacterium | reverse complement strand
GGATTTCAGCCGGGAGCAGGGGGAGATCACGGCCAAGGGCTCCTTCAACCGGAAGGTGATAGAAAAAAACTTCGGCCGGGTCATTGATGCGCTTTATGCGAGCAATGTGGTCACGATCCCCTGCGGGAAGTTCACCGTAACGATCCCCCGCTGGTTTTACCGCGATCTCGGCATCCTGGAAACCGATATCTCCGTCTCGGGCCATCAGCTGGTAAGCCGGAAAGACCGGATGGCCCTGGTCATAAAGGGAGCCGGAAAAGGAACCTGCCGGGTCGGGGATCTGGTTTACCGGCTGCCGGGTGACCGTATCGACCTGGGGCTCTTTGCCCGTCAACCGGGGCTCTGGCTGGGAAACCCTTCCCTGGTGGCCTTCTGCCCCGTGAAAGAGGGTTGGGATGCACCGCTGGAAGGCTTGTCCGAATCGGCTTACTTCATCTTCCGGCCCGGTCCGGACGATCTGAAATGGGCCACCCCGAAGCATATCCGCGATCCCCTGTTGGTCCGCGCCCATGACCTTGTCTGCCGGACCCTTTCTTCCGATGCCCGGGAAGCTGCCCGCGCCGCCGGGGACCTGGAAAAGATATTCGTACAGGCCGAACCCCGGCTGGCGGAAGGGATCCGGCATCGGCTGGAATCCCTTGCATTTCATCCGGCAGAAGAGGTCCGCGCAATGGCCTACCGCATCCTGCTGCTTAAAACGCCCTATCCCGACCAGGTCCCGAGCATGCCGTCCTTCATTGAATCCGGGCTTTCCTTTCTGAACGAAAATTCGATCCGGGAGATCGTCTCCGGTAACTTCGGCAAGCACCGGCTGGATGCGCTGAAGCAGCGCCTTTACTGGTACCGGGACCACCTGCACTGGCCGGCAACCAAAAAGAACCAGGTGCAATTCGAAAGCATCCTCCGGATGCTCTACCAGTTCGCCGTCATGCACAAGGAATTTTATGTGCCGGTCAGGGCCGAGCTTTCCCGGTGGATCCTTCACCGCCGGGATCCTTACTTGTCGGGGCGGGCGGAAGAACTGCTCAACCTGCTGGCCGAGGACTTCGAAAAATACATGGCCCGGAGGTTCCCGAAGGTGAGCCTGCAGGTCTGGAAGCAGAAGCTGGTATTTGAGCATGGGATCCCGGAAGCGGAAAAAGGAAGGATGATGCGGATCTTCAGCTCCACCACCTTCCTGCAGGAAAGCATTGTGCTGGCCTTCAATGATCCTGATTTCGACCCGGCGGACGTGCCTCCCAAAGGGATCTGGGTTCTCCGTCTCCTCGCTTTCAAAGCGTTCACCCATTACCGGATCAGCATCAATACCAAGTCGGGTAAACACTTTGAGCTGCATATGGTGCTCAGCGAGAATCCCTCTTTCCGGCCTAACTTCGAGACCTTCTACTGGATGGCCTCCCTGGCGGGATTCCCCTACGGTCCCTCGGTGGCGCCGATCCTGGGAAGCAACCGTCCGGCACAGGGAGCCCTGACCACCCAGTATATCGGGGGACTCACCGCCTGGGACAAGATCCGGGAATTCGCCGAGATCCATAAATCGGCAGGATACCTTCGGCCGAATGCCTGGAGAAAAGTCTTTACCCGTGCCTTCACGGTCATCTTCCATGCGTGGCACCATAGCGGCTACCAGATCGTCCCGGGATCCGTCTCCCCCTCCAATATTGCCGTTCCGGAAATGGATTTCCGGGAAACCGCGGTCATCATCACGCTGACCGGCTGGACCAAATATTCCGGCCCGCTTTCCCTGGTCCTTCCGATGCTCCGGGACTTTTACCAGAAAACCGCCGGACTGTATCCCTGGTGCACCCGGCAACTGGAAACACGATGGATGTTCGATGCCGCCATCGAAGCCCTCGGCAAGGAAGAGGCCCGGAAATTCCTGTTGAAGCTCTGCCGGGAACTGAAGAAGAAGCCCGTTCATTTCGAAGGGAGGAACCTGCGCGACCTCCTGGCGGAATACCTGGAGAAGGATTTCAGCCACTATCTCCCGCTCTCCCTGCAAAGCGCCATCGACCAGTATACGGAGTGGTCGCGGATGAATCCCTACACCAGTTCCGCCGCAAAGGAGCAAACGGCGTTCGAGCTGATCGAGCTGTTCAGGCTCCACGCATACCCGGACCTGGTGCGGTACTATTTTTACCGGTTCAGCTACTTCATGGATGCGACGGAGGAGATCCGGCAACCCTTCGACCGGCTGATCGGGAAGATGCAGTCGGATCCCCGGTCCCTGCCGATCCAGCTGGTGGAGCTTTCGGAACTGCAGTCGGCGCTGGTGAATGCCGAAGACAAGAATGTTTTCAGCCGGATGGTTTTCCCACGGCTGCACGGCGAGCAGCATATTGACCTGCTTAAGGTCGGAGAAGCGCGCCGGGAACATGTGGTGGTGCGGTTCACCCTGACCGACAAGCTGGGCGGAAAATACACCCAGCGGGAACCCATGGAGCCCCGGGAGATCGGCCAGCTGTACCAGTTGTTCTTCCGGGAGAATTATCCGAAGGAGATCTCGGATGCCGATCATCATTTCATCGCGGTGGATGATCATGAAAAGCTGGTCGGAGGATTGACCTGGCGGTACCTGGATCCCTCCAATGTGCTGCTCGACGGGATCGTCGTCACTTCCACCCTGCAGGGAAGGGGCATCGCTTCGGGCATGATCGGGAATTTCTTCGCCAGCATGGCGGCCCGGGGGATCAAAGTGATCAAAGCACACTTCCTGTTCGGGAACTACTACCTGAAACATTACTTCGAGGTGGATAAAAAATGGGGCGCGCTGGTTAAAAAATTAACATGAAAGGGAATATATACTTTATACCGTACATTTTGCAGTTTGCACAGTGAAGTTGTTATCGGGGTTGTTAAGGACATTAGGGACATTAAGGTCATTAAAGACATTAAGGTCATTAAAGACATAAAGGTCATTACAGAGCCAAGTCGTTTTGAATCCGTAATCCATAATCCGTAATCCATAATCTATTATCCGTAATCCATAATCCATAATCCATAATCCGTAATCCGTAATCCGTAATCTGTAATCATAAAAACCATGTTACACGAAAAAATAGTTTTCAAAAACGGTCAGCTTCTTGTCCCGGACCAGCCGGTGATCCCTTTCATTGAAGGAGACGGAACAGGGCCCGATATCTGGAGGGCCAGCGTCCGGGTATTTGATGCGGCGGTTGAAAAAGCATACCGCGGGAAGCGAAAGATAGCATGGCTGGAAGTCCTGGCCGGGGAAAAAGCATTTAAACAAAAGGGAGAATGGTTACCGGAAGAAACCCTGCAAAAGATCCGGGAGTATGTCGTGGCCATCAAGGGCCCCCTGACCACCCCGGTGGGGGAAGGGATCCGGTCCCTCAACGTGGCGCTTCGCCAGATCCTCGATCTGTATGTCTGCCTGCGGCCGGTCCGGTATTTCAAGGGAGTCCCCTCTCCCGTGAAGCGGCCCGAGACCACCGACATGGTGATCTTCCGGGAGAACTCGGAGGATATTTACGCCGGCATCGAATGGATGCAGGGGACCCCGGAAAACCGGAAAGTCCTGGATTTCCTGCTGCGGGATATGGGCGTTACCAAGATCCGCTTCCCCGAAAGCTCTTCCATCGGGATCAAGCCGGTGTCCAAAGAAGGGACCGACCGGCTCGTGCGGGCTGCCATCCGGTACGCCCTGGAAAAGCACCGGACCTCCGTTACGCTGGTCCATAAAGGGAACATCATGAAATTCACCGAGGGTCAATTCAAGAAATGGGGCTACCAGCTGGCGGAAAAGGAATTCGGTCCGCAGGTCTTTACCTGGGCGCAATATGACCGGATCAAGGCTGACAAAGGGGAGGAAGCGGCCGAGGCCGGACAGAAAAAGGCCATCGCAGAGGGGAAGCTGATCATCAAGGACGTTATCGCGGATGCATTCCTCCAGCAGATCCTGACCCGTCCTGCGGAATACTCGGTGATCGCCACCCTGAACCTGAACGGCGACTATATCTCCGATGCACTGGCAGCCATCGTCGGCGGCATCGGGATCGCACCGGGAGCCAATATCAATTATGAGACGGGGCATGCCGTTTTTGAAGCCACCCACGGAACGGCGCCGAAGTATGCCGGGAAAGATATGGTCAATCCCGGCTCCATCATCCTTTCAGGGGTGATGATGCTGGAATACATGGGTTGGAACGAAGCAGCGGCCCTGATCGTCAAAGGACTCGAAGCCTCCATCCTGAAAAAGCGGGTCACCTACGATTTCGAGCGGCTGATGGAAGGAGCCACGAAGCTGAAATGCTCGGAGTTTGGGGAGGAGATTGTCAGCAAT
>DATJQF010000121.1:0-4539 GCA_035505995.1 Bacteroidales bacterium | reverse complement strand
CGATCAGCGCTTCCGGGGTCATACGGGAAGCGGACGTTGTCAGATCCCGGATTTGGCTCTGGTATTTTTTCCGGGTCTTATCCCAGAAAAGCAGATCGATATATTCCTTGAGGAATTTCATTTTATCGGTCCGGATCAGGCTGATGAACTGATCTCTCGCTTTTTTGGTCTCTTCCGAATCCTCAAACGGGTGTGAATGGAACAATCCGAAGCCAGCCAGCATTCCCGGGTATTTCCGGGCAAACTCTAGTGTAGTGAATCCCCCCATGGAATGGCCGACCATCACGCACTGCTTTATTTTCAGTTTTTTCAGTATTTCCCAGACAACATCCGCCAGCAGTCCGATGGGGTGCGTTTCCCCAAAGACTTCGCTCCTGCCATGGCCCGGCAGGTCGGGAGCAATGACACGGAACTCTTTCGACAGCACCCGGATGAATTCTGCCCAGATCGCGGAGGATTCAGGATACCCGTGAAGCAGGACAATAACTTTTCCTTTACCGGCGTCCCGGAAGAACAATTGCCTGCCTTTATATTGAATAAAGGGCATTTTGTTATTTCATTACGGATTCGATATCCTTCACCGTCTTTGGGATCGGCTTCCCGAGGACCTTATAACCCTTGTCGGTGACCACTACATCGTCCTCGATCCGGATCCCTCCGAAATCCTTGTAGGTTTCCACTTTATCATAATCGATGAATGCGCTGTGGCGGTTTTCCGATCGCCAGAGGTCGATCAGCTCGGGGATAAAGTAGATGCCCGGCTCGATGGTCATCACGAAACCTTTCTTCAGCTTTCTGCCGAACCTCAGGAATCCGAGACCGAATTCCCTGCTCCGGATCACCTCATCATCGTAGCCTACATGATTCTCTCCCATGCCTTCCAGGTCGTGGACATCCAGTCCGAGCGGATGACCCAGTCCGTGGGGGAAGAAAAGGGTATGCACGCCCTTATTGACCGCTTCGTCCACATCCCCATGGATCAGTCCAACGTTTTTCAGGCCTGCCGCCACTTCCCGTGCCGCGATCAGGTGGACGTCCCTGAATGGCACGCCCGGCTTGACGGCTTCGGTGGCCGCCATATTGGCCTTAAGCACGATCTCGTATATTTCCTTTTGCCGCTGTGAGAACTTCCCTCCCACCGGAACGGTCCGCGTGATATCGCTGGCGTAATGAAGCGCCGATTCACAGCCGGCGTCGATCACCAGCATCCTTCCTTCCTTCAGGACATTTCCATGGTAATGATTGTGCAGCGTCTGCCCGTTGATCGTCAGAATGACCGGAAACGAAACCGGGCCTTCGTGGGCCAGGGCGATCCCTTCGATGGTGCCTGCAATTTCCTGCTCGATCACCCCGGGCTTTGCCATTTTCATGGCAGTGGTGTGCATCTTGTATGCGACGTCCACCATCCGGGAGATCTCTGCTATTTCAAGATCATCCTTTTCCATCCGCATTTTTATCACCGCTTTGATCAGATCGACCGAGGCTCCTGCCTTTACCCCGCTATTCGGGATCCCCAGCAGGCCGGCGAGCTGTATGATCGTTTCTCCCCGGTACGGCGGCAGGTAATGGATCTTCCTGCCTTTGGCCGTTGCTGCTGAGATCATGGCATCGAGCTCTTTCAGCGGAGCAGTATGGGTAATTCCGGCTTTCAGTCCCTGCTCCTTCAGGGTCGGCTGCCTGCCCATCCAGATGATGTCATCCATATCGACATCATTCCCGAAAAGATAGTCCTTGCCTTCATCCAGGTCCATCACCCCGGCCAGGTCGGGATGATCCAGTCCGAAATAATAGAGAAAGCTGCTGTCCTGCCGGAAGGTATATCCATTGGCCGGATAGTTGAATGCCACTTCGGTATTACCGGGGAAAAGGGCCAGTCCGCCCTTCAGCTCCTGGTGAAGCCGGGTTCTGCGACGGGTGTAAACTTCTTCGGGGAACATAAATCAGGGGTTTAATTGTAAAACGGTTTAAATAATCTTTTTAAATTTGAAACGCTAACAAAATTATTCAAAAGCTTGTTATGAAGCGATCTTTCCTTTACATTTCATCGGTAGCGCAAAAAGCCTGGATGGCGCTCCTGGGATTATTCCTGATCACATTCCTGGTCATTCACCTGGGCATCAACCTCTTCCTGTTGCGGAACGACGGCGGGATGTGGTTCAATGCGGCGGCTCATTTCATGGGGACCAATTATGTGATCAAGGTTCTGGAGGTGATCCTGTTTGGCGGATTTATCTTTCACATCCTGCTGGGGGTGATCCTGCAGATCCGGAACTGGATGTCGCGGCCGGTGCGGTATAAGATCCTGAACCGGACTCCTACCCCCTTCCTTTCCAAATACATGATCTATACCGGGATCATTGTCGGGATCTTCCTCTGGATCCATTTGATGAACTTCTATTTTATCAAATTCGGATGGACTAAAAACCCGGTAGCTCCGCTGGAATCGGGAGAGCCGAATTTTTTCGAGGTAAGCCGGTGGCTGTTCCAACAGCCTTACTATTCCATATTGTATATCGTTCTGATCATTATTCTCGGCTTTCACCTGTACCATGCCTTCCAGTCGGCCTTCCAATCGCTCGGGTTGAACCATAAAAAATACACTCCCTTCATCACGGGATTCGGATTGGTATATTCCATTGTCATTCCCCTGGGCTTTATCATCATTCCCTTATATTTCCTTCTTATCCTGTAACCGATGGCTTTATTAGATCCAAAAATCCCCAAGGGACCGCTTTCCGGAAAGTGGTCGAATTACAAAGATCACCAGAACCTGGTCAATCCTTCCAACAAGCGCAAGCTGGATGTGATCGTTGTCGGCACGGGACTGGCAGGCGCTTCTGCCGCGGCTTCGCTGGGTGAACTGGGTTTCAATGTAAAGATCTTCTGTTACCAGGACAGTCCCCGGCGTGCCCACAGCATTGCGGCGCAGGGGGGCATCAATGCGGCAAAAAATTATCCCAACGACGGTGACAGCATCTACCGGCTGTTCTACGATACGATCAAAGGCGGGGATTACCGCTCGCGGGAAGCCAATGTTTACCGGCTGGCGGAAGTGAGCAACGATATCATCGACCAATGCGTGGCACAGGGAGTGCCTTTTGCAAGGGAATATGGCGGCTCCCTGGAGAACCGTTCGTTCGGCGGCGCCCAGGTTTCGAGGACCTTTTATGCACGGGGGCAGACCGGCCAGCAATTGCTGCTGGGCGCTTATGGCGCACTGAGCCGGCAGATCAAGCTGGGAACCGTGAAGCTGTATAACCGCCACGAGATGATGGATGTGGTGATCATCGACGGGAAAGCGAGGGGAATCATTGCCCGGGACCTGATCAATGGCAAGCTGGAACGTTATTTCGGTCATGCGGTGATCATCGCCACGGGCGGATACGGGAACGTCTTCTATCTCTCCACCAATGCCATGGGTTCCAACACCAGCGCCATCTGGCAGATCTTTAAAAAGGGAGCTTTCCTGGCCAATCCGTGCTTTACGCAGATCCATCCCACGTGTATTCCCGTTCACGGCGATTACCAGTCGAAGCTGACCCTGATGAGCGAAAGCCTCCGCAACGATGGCCGGATCTGGGTCCCCAAGAAGAAGGAAGATGCGGAAGCCCATCGTCAAGGGAAGCTCAAAGCGAATGATATCCCGGAAGAGGACCGGGATTATTTCCTGGAAAGGCGCTACCCCGCTTTCGGGAACCTGGTGCCGCGGGACGTGGCCTCCCGGGCTGCAAAGGAGCGCTGCGATGCCGGATTCGGGGTGGGTGGAACCGGACTGGCCGTTTTCCTGGATTTCAAGGAATCCATCGGGAGGCTGGGCAGGCACGTGATCGAAGAACGTTACGGGAACCTGTTCCAGATGTACGAGAAGATCGTCGACGAAAATCCTTATGAAAACCCGATGATGATCTTCCCCGCGGTCCATTATACGATGGGAGGCACCTGGGTGGATTATGAGCTGATGTCCACGGTGCCCGGATTGTTCGTGGCAGGGGAAGCCAACTTCTCCGATCACGGAGCCAACCGGCTCGGGGCTTCTGCCCTGATGCAGGGATTGGCCGACGGATATTTTGTTCTCCCCTATACGGTGCAGAATTACCTGTCGGGCGAGATCCGCGTCGCCAGGATCCCTACTGATAAACCTGAATTCGCCGAAGCCGAGAAGCAGGTCCGGGAGCGCCTGGAAAAGCTGATGTCGGTGAAAGGCACAAAGTCCGTCGACCATTTCCATAAAGAGCTGGGACGTATCATGTGGGAGAATGTGGGCATGGGTCGTACCGAGGCCGGTCTGAAGAAGGCGATGGAGCTGATCCGGAAACTCCGGGCGGAATTCTGGAAGGATGTCCGGATCACCGGGGGCCTGGAGGAACTGAATCCGGAACTTGAAAAGGCCAACCGGGTGGCGGATTTCCTCGAGCTGGGCGAGCTGATGGCCCTGGATGCCCTTTACCGGAATGAAAGCTGTGGCGGGCATTTCCGCGAGGAGTACCAGACCGAGGAAGGCGAATGCCTGAGGAACGACAGGGATTATATGTACGTGGC
>DATJQF010000120.1:0-5301 GCA_035505995.1 Bacteroidales bacterium | reverse complement strand
GGGATCGGATCCCAATGATTTCATCTCGGGGGTGATCAGCAACCTGAATACGGGTAATACGGGTGGTCAGACGTTTGAAAACAATATTTCGACGGATCAGCAGACGTCCTGGGTGGAGTTATCCCAGAGCGTCAACGGTGTTGCAGTATATAATTTTGCCGTTGCAAAGGTTCGTTACCGCTCGTTGGTGCTGGACGCGCAGAACGTCAGGGTCTTTTTCAGACTGTTCCCGGCTTCCTCTACTTCCCTGGAATTTGATCAGACAACCACCTACCGGAGGGCAGTTCAGGGGAGTACTGCCATACCTCTTCTTGGAATCATCAGTGGGGAAACGGTAACTATTCCCTGCTTTGCTTCCCCCCGTATCGATTCTTCATCCGTATCAATGACCCAGCAGACCGATGCAGCGAATGTGCAGACCATACCTCAGAACGCATCCGGTAACGAAGTTGTGAGATACTTTGGCTGCTGGCTGGACATCAACCAGACACAACCCCAGTTCCCGCTGAATCCTTCACCCGCTGACGGACCTTATTCTTCTTCAAGCAGGAGAAGCATCCAGGAGCTGGTCAGGAACCAGCATCAATGCCTCGCTGCAGAGATCGCATTCGACAGCGCTCCCATCCCGGTTGGTGCAAGCCCGTCGTCATCCGACAAACTCGCACAGCGGAACCTTGCCATAGTGGAATCAGCAAATCCCGGGATGATCGCCTCACACCGCATCTCCCATACATTTGAGATCAAGCCATCGAAGGTCCAAACAGATACAGATGAATCGCCGGATGAATTGATGATCGTTTGGGGAAATACCCCTCTTGGCAGCATTGCCCGGTTGTTCTTGCCGGGGGTCAGCACCAATGATATCCTCAGGCTGGCGTCAAGTATGTACCGGTTACATTCACTGGTGCGTATCGATGGTCATACCTTGCTGTGCGAGTCGGGGGGGATTACGTATATCCCCATCCCGAGGGGAGAGGGTTCCAGTTATACGGGTCTTTTATCGGTAGATCTTCCGGATACGGTAAAAGCTGACCAGGTATTTACCATCGTGGTGCACCAGGTAACCAGGATCGCAAAAGCACGTCCTGTCCTGACACATGAGACCTCGGGAACGACAATCGCGGGTAAAACTCGCCGCATTTCAGGAACCTTCCAGATCACCATTCCGGTGCGTCACAAAGAAAACATCCTTACCAGGGAAGCTCGTCTACTCTCAAATCTGCGGTGGATATCGGGAACCATCCCGGTATCGAACCGTTGGTACCCGGTATTTTCGAAATATATCCGGCATATTGCCGATCGGGTAAACGCCCTGGGTGGTAAGGAAAAGGATGTATTCCCATCACCGTCTGACGACTGGAATAGAGCCAGGAAACGCTGCAGATGGCTTGCAGTGCTGGCGGCATTACTGCTGGCTGGCGTACTGGCAAGTGCAGGCGTTGCACACTATTATTCCTTAGGAAGTATCCCTGTCATCCTGGTCATTCTTTTTGCGGTAGTTCTCCGGTTTTGGAGGAAAAAATGCCGGCCGGGGGCATGCAAAATATTGATTTCGCTGATGATAGGATCTGCAGCCGCCGTCCTGGTGTTGCTTCTTTTGTTGTTGTTGAAGGTCATGGCTCTTCAACTCGTGGCAATCCTTGCTATTTCAGCGGCATTTGCCCTGAGCTGTTTCATTGCGGCGTGGATCAAAGGTTGTTTAAAAAAAAGTTGAAAGCCTGATCAGTAAAGGAAGGAACGACTAACCGGTATGGATCTGTGGTCAGTGGTATAATGCAGGTCTATTTTCGCTGACATAAAACTTTTCGTGGTTGTTGATGTTCTCTGTCTTAAGGTAAGTCAGTTTATCACTGATCTCCTGCTGGCTTGATGCCTGCCGTTTCCACCATAAGCATCACCACTTTTTGAGGTGCCCTGGGGCGGTGCAATGCGCCCTTCGGGATCGTGACACCCTGGTATGGTTCCAGGGTAATGGTTTTGCCTTCCACATCGATGAATAGGGTCCCCTCCAGCACGAAGAAGAATTCATCCTCCCGATCATGCTGGTGCCAGTGGAATTCGCCTTCCACGATGCCGATCCGGACCACCGAGTCATTGACTTTCGTGAGGGTCTGGTTGAACCATTTTTCGGTGCAGGTCCGGACGATCTCAGGGACGTCGATCAGCTCGAGATGCTGGTATTTTACATCGAGGTTTATTTTATACCGGGTAGAATCCGTCATATTTTTTTATCAAAATTACCAAAAAAGGGAAGGGGTGGAAAGCTGATCGCCATAAGGCCGGAAGCGGAGATCAACGTGGATATATCCTCTTTCACTTCGGATGATATCCGGAAGATGATCGACCTCGGGTATAAAACGGCCCTGGACCAGCTGAAGAAGCAGGGAATCGTGTGATCTGAGAGGGTTTACACCCTGCCCGGATAGCCGACGGTCTGCTTCTGCACTTCACCCCGCAGCAATGCCGGTTCAGAGTTTTCCATGCGGTCAGGTTTTATAAGGGTAAAGCGGGAAATACGTTTAAAAGCAATACTTCACAAAGGGGTATAACAGACATCGCAAGGGAGGGTCCGGATCCGGAAGAAATTCCATATATTTATACCAGATAATCTATTATTAAAAAAGGAGGCTATATGTCTAACGGAACACAACCTCAGAATCCATGCAATCCGGCCTGTACCAGAATGATCAAATTCATGACCGAAAGAGATCTGCCTTCAAACATGGGCATCAGCGGGGGAGCCGCAAACGCGGACGGATACCGGTACATCAATATCCTGGTCCAGTTCACTCCTGCTTCAACCGTTGATAAAGGGGTGGATCTCGGAGTTGTATTTTATTTTGATGCAGACAGCAAGTACCACACCCGCCGGTATGTCAACCTGGAGGAAAATCTTCCGGACCCGCAACTCACCAATTACATCAATGTTTCGGGGGAAGTTCCCGGAAGCGGTGGGACGAATAATATCAGCAGCTACCTGGTCAGGCTGCCGGTCATGGGGCCGTACTTCAACGCGTTTGTGTATAACCGGATGCATGAGAACCGGAAGGTCACGGTCTGGGCGTACCTGGTGTCGTGAGCCGGCAGGCGGTCGGCTCCGGGTTTTTTTAACCTTTCGAATCAATATAATTAAACAAATCTGACATGAGCAAAATTTACATTTACCGCGGTGCTGCGTTAAAAATTCTGATCGTTTGGGGAACCTGGATCCTGTCGGGTCCTCTCTCCTCCCAGAATTATGATGGATCGGTGGTCCCTGACAATGCTTCAAAATTACCTTATAAGAGTTTCGGGACCCGAAGCGAAGGATTTTATACTTCCTCCATTTCGGAATTACCGTCGCTGGATGTGATCGGCGCAACCATCGGGAAATTTGACTTTATGCCGGATAAAACCAAAGTGCTCAACATTTCTTCGCCTCTTTGGGCCCAACTGCTGGATGTCAGGGCTTCCGGGATCGCATTAAGGACTTTTTACCGCATGGATATGCAGGTCCCGGGCGGTTCAAGCGTTTCATGGAATGTGGCGGACGTTCTTCTCGCCCGGGGGCTGACCTCCTCGGATATTGGCGTAACCGGCTACACCGGTGCAAATGAGTCAAAGCTCTATATTCCCGTGTTAGTGACACCCTCCCCAAATAATATTCCCAATGACGGGAAAGTGCACCTGATCCTGAGAGCCACGGTGGATGTTACGGACGTCAGGTTCCGGTGGGCTCCGGCCAATGGCGGAAAATCCGGCAACCTGAGCAACTGGACTCCCTGTACTCCCTCCTCGTTCAACCGCGGAACCCCGATAGAGATCGTCCTGCCGCCGTTCAATGGTACGATCTATATCGAGATCGCAGCCGTCAACCGCAACAACCAGCAGTGGTTGAAGAATAACCTTAATATCCTGGATAAATAGCCATGAACACACGGTTCTCAAGAATTACCAACGCCTATGAGCAGCACCGTATCCTCCGGTGGCTCGGGCTGGGTCTCCTGATCCGGTTCATTGAATGGTTCCACAGGCTGAACAAGCTCCGGTACAAGAGGAATACCAAGATCCGGGAGGCGCGCCAGCAATTGCTGGAGGATAAGGTGGATCAGGCGAAAAGCGAACTGGAGTGGATCGACGCCGCCAATAAGATCCTGGAGAAAAAAGCGTCCCACCGGAGCCGGATCCTCTGGCCGCTGGCGATCGCACTGATCTGCCTTATTGTGATCCCTCTTTGTTTTTACCTCAGGACGCCGGAAACCGAGGTATCCCTGGATTTTTACACCGGTTCGATAGGATTCATCCTGAAAAAATCCCTCAAACTTCCGGCAACCGCCCTGTTCAGCTCCATCAAAGTCAACTCGATTGGCAAGCTGAAGGATCCGGACCTGAAAGTGGATACCGCCATGCAGGACCCGTTTGACCTGACGATAACCGATGGAAGTCTGGCGGTCAGCGATGTCTCCTTCGACAGTGTCAGGGTATTGCGGATAAAGATCCTGAATGGGGCCACCCAATTAATCACCACGCAGGATTCGCTGAAAGGGACGATCAATTTTACGAAAGGGACCTGCAGCTACCTGAACCAGAACTTTACCATCAGCAATGCCCGGACCGACCCGCCCAGGACCCTCACGTTTTATAAGGCCGTCTCCAGGGAGTTCCCCCTGGAAATAACGCTTACCCATTCCGACTCCCTTGCGCTGACCGACCTGAGTTTTGATTCCCTGTTCATGGACGGCCCGGTGAAAAGAGGATCGGTCATGATCGTTCCCATCAAGAAGAATATGGCGCTCCTGGATGGTCAGAAACTTTCCCTGAACGGGATCCGGATGGAGCACGCCAGCATTGTTTCTTTCAACGGATTGCTGCATGTCCGCCTGGATGCAAGGGTGAAACGGATCACCGGGGAGTTCACGGAGATCCGGAATGACCTGCGGCCTTCCTACCTGGAATATCTTTATTATAACCCTACCGTTTACCTGCTCTGGATCGCGGCCATATTCTTATCGGGGTTGTTATGGGGGTTGCGGGATAAGTTGTTTAAATAGAGATTAAGGGGCCAGCAAGTCAACGCCTGCCTGCCGCTGGCAGCGGTTACCTTTTTATTTGAGAAAGGGTTTGCGTGTATCAAACAAAAAACTGCGACCGGAAATCGCCCGGCCGCAGTTTCTATCGGATTTAAGTGTTGTCAGTGGTCAATTGTTAATGAACCGGATCTTGACCTGGTATCTCAGGCCTTCGGGATTGACCAGGTTGGCGATCTGAATACCGGAAAGCTTTTTCCTCACGTATTGCTCTACGCGGGGGGTAGGAGCTTTG
>DATJQF010000119.1:0-6504 GCA_035505995.1 Bacteroidales bacterium | reverse complement strand
TCAGGAGTGGGGTTTGAACACAGAATACACAGATAAAACTGATTTGCACTGATTATCTGTGAGTATCTGTTTTATCAGTGATATCTGTGTTCCAATACTTAAAAACCTCGCAGCCTTATTTATAGACTAATTCAGGAGTGGGGTTTGAACACAGAGTACACAGATAAAACTGATTTGCACTGATCATCTGTGAGCATCTGTTTTATCAGTGAAATCCGTGTTCGAATCCTTAAAAACCCCGCAGCCTTATTTATAGACTAATTTAAGGTGGGCCTTGATCTCGTTGGATTCCGACAGGGAAGTGTGATAATTTGAATTAGGGGCACCTTCGTCCATCCCTTCCTGATGCTCTCCGCCACCGCCGCCATGTCCTCCGCCATGTCCGCCCCCATGTCCTCTTCCGCCTCCCATTCCGCCTCCTCCTTCACCGCCTTCCATCCCTTCCTCGCGGTTTGCATGGGGCGAATTCGAAGAACCGACCCCCTCGATCCTGAAAAGGAACCGGAAAGCCTTTAAGGTATCCGCCGCGGTGATCTCATCCTTATAAAAGGTCCGGAAAGGCAGGGTGACTTCGTAGGTCAGTGCGCCCTGGTTGTCCCGGGTCAGGCTGACTTCGATGCCATAGTCGTTATGCCAGGGGATGATCCCGTCCGCGATCTTTGAAAAACCGGTGACCCTGATCTGGCTCAGCCCTGCCAGGCTCTTTTGCTTCTTATCTCCCTGGTAAGCGGAGTTCGGCATCCCCTCATCCTTGTGATGCTCGCCGCCGTTGAAATGGCCCGGCATCGGGAAGAAAAAGCTAATGGGGTACTTTTTCCCTCCGGTGGTATCGATCTTGAATTCCATCCCGCCCATCATGATCTTACGCTGCATGTTCTCATCCGGTACGATCATCGACAGGTACAGGTTCTGCCGGTCGTTCGCGATGCCGTAAGCGATGTGGGTATCGTTATCGTACCGGGGAAGATCCAAGGGCCACCCGTCCAGCGAGCCGTCCACCTTGATGGGTCCCTGCAGCCAGCGGGTGTGCTCGCTGACCTTTTGCGGGAAACAGGAGACTATGACAAAAAAGGAAATAAGGGCAAAAAAGAGGCGTTTCATAAAGGATGCTTTACTTGTTTACAAAACGGAATGATCGGGACAAAAGTATTCTAAAATCAGCGACGAACAGGATGTTTCCCTGAATTAATAATCAGGAAAGAAGAGGCAGGAGTTAGATGACAGAATGCTGCTAATTTTGCGAATTATGAAAACAACAGACAATACTATCCTGATCACCGGCGGTGCGACCGGGATCGGATTCGCCATGGCGGAAGCCTTTGTGAAAGCGGGAAACACCGTGATCATCTGCGGCCGGCGCGGCGAAAAGCTGGAAGAAGCGAGAAGCAAAGTGCCGCAGCTTCATACGCGGGTTTGCGATGTGTCGGAGGATAAGCAGCGGGTCGACCTGATCGGCTGGACCATAAAAAATTTCCCTGGATTCAACCTGCTGGTTAACAATGCAGGCATCCAGAACCTGCTATTCTTCAGGCAGCCTGTTGAAAGCTCCCGGATCACCGCGGAGGTCACCATCAACCTGATCGCACCGGTACATCTGTCGAACCTGGTGATCCCGCATTTCATCGGGCAGAAGGAGACGGCTATCCTGAATGTCAGCTCCGGGCTGGGCTTTGTTCCGATCGCCGTATTGCCGGTCTATTGCTCCACCAAAGCTGCCCTGCATTCTTTCTCGATGTCGCTGCGCCACCAGCTGAAAGATACTCCCATCAGGGTCTTTGAGATCATTCCTCCCACCGTCAATACGGAACTTGATCACGGGAGCCGGAAGAAACGAGGGGCCGACCCCGGCATCGATCCGGCGATCGTAGCGGCGGATACGATCCGGGCGCTTGCCACCGACTGCTATGAGTGCACGACCGGCCAGTCGGAGGGGCTCGTGAAAGCTGCCGCCAACCCGATGGCGCAGGAGGTGTTCCGGAGGATGAACGGGTGAGGCCGGGTGCCGGGTCAATTGAAAAAAATCTATATATTTGACCCAACCTAAAACCCCATCACCATGGATGCACAGAAAGTTGACCTTTTCATCATGACTAACGGAAAATTCTTTGAAAGCTACCAGCTGGGCCAGATCCGCGAGCGCCTTTCAAAGGCCGATGACTCCAAATGGAGCACTTTACAGATCATGCAATTCAAAGATCCCACCCTGCTGCTGATCGTTTCGCTGATCGGCGGGCATTTCGGCATCGACCGCTTCCTGATCGGCGACACCGGCCTGGGGGTGGTCAAGCTGCTTACCTGCGGCGGACTGGGGATCTGGACGATCATCGACTGGTTCCTCATCATGGGCGAAACCCGGCAGAAGAACATGGAGCACCTGATACAAGTGATCTCGGTTTAACCGGATGACCCGGAAAAAGCTATATCCGCTTGTTGTAACAGCAAGCCTGGCGGGCCTGGGCTGGCTGACGGCCAACCTGTTTATTCCCAGCCTGGGAAGCGCGGATACTCATATCTGCCTCTTCCGGCTGGTTACCGGCATTCCCTGTCCGGCCTGCGGCTCCACCACCTCCATGCTCTCTTTTCTTCACGGGGACCTGGCGGGGGTCATCCGCTGGAACCCGATGGGGCTGCTGTTGCTGGCTGCGATGATCCTGTTCCCCTTATGGATCCTGTATGACCGGGTGTACGGAAAGGAAAGCTTTCTCAGGTTTTACCTGGGATTTGAAAGCATCCTGAAAAAAAAGTGGGTGATGCTCCCGGCGATCCTGCTGGTGCTGGCAAACTGGGCCTGGAGCCTGTACAAAGGATTCTGATCACCCTCGGGCGGAGGGATCAGCTGATGTTCACAAAAAGCCGCGCAAGCTGGTCCACCCTTTCACCGAGCATTTGCACCAGGGATAGGGTCAGGCCAGGGTATTTTTCCATCATCTTCCGCATATCCTCCAGCGTGAAGCTGTAGAGCATGGCATCCCCCAGGATCGCTTCCGCGGTGAAAGGGGAAACCCCGGGCCGGAAAAGCTGCCCCGCTCCGATGAACTCTCCTTTCCCCAGCACGCCTATCGTTCCGATCCACCCCGAGGCGGAATGACTGCTCATTTCAACATTGCCGCTCTCGATGAGATAACAATTCGCAACAGGCTCGTTCTCCCAGATAATGCCGGTCTCGTCCCGGTAGTGCTCCCGGACTGCCGACTTCACCACCACCTGAAGCTCTTCTTCCGAAAGCCGGGTGAAAATCGGGATCTGCCTGAAGATGTCCATCCGGGCCCGCAAGGCGGCAAGGATCATTTTCTCCATGCGTTCCGGTTGCAGCGCCTGCCACCGGAACCCGGCCTTTCCCAGCAGCATCTCCGTCTGATCGCTTACCGGCAGGAACCGGGTCATGGCCGGATCCCTCTCCCCGCTGTCCAGCCAGCCGAAATGCAGGAGGATCGCCTCAATATGTTCCCGGAATCCCGGTGCGCCGGATTCCCCGATCATCAGGGCGATGAAGTCCCGGAAGGCGACCTTCCGCACCCGCAACCCGAGATCCGGGGCGCGCAGGATCTCCGACAATTTCACGATCTCCGGGTTCCTGACATGGAAGGTCCGGTTGAATAAAGCCGGCCGGTCGTACAGGGACAGGATCGCCTTGCTGACCTGGTCGACAAAGGAAAATTCCACCTCGTCCATCCGGTCGGGGACAAATCCCAGGTTCACGAAGCTCCGGACTACGTGAAAGAAGGCATTGTCCTCGATATTCTCCTGGAACTTCCCGGTCTTTGAATCAAACGTGATGTTCCCCACCCGGTAGATGTTGGCCTCCAACCCTTCGGTCCTCGCCGCTTCGAGCATCTTTTCCGCTTCCAGCTTGGTCTTCAGGTAATACATCTCCTGCTCCTGTCCCGCATCGGTGTCATATTCGGTGAACAGGTTCGTCTTCCTGCCGGCAATATTTCCCATGCCCACCGACATCGTCGAAATATGATGAATAACCTTCCGGCACCCGGTCCGGGCAAACCGGAGCAGGTTCTCCACCGACCGGACATTGCTTTTATAGAATTCCTCGTAGGGTCCGTAATGCTTTACCAGGGCCGCGGAATGAAGGATGCAGTCGATCCTGCCGGCCAGCGTGTTATATAACTTCTCTTCCAGCCCAAGGCTTTCATGGGCCAGGTCGGCCTGCAGAATGATGATCCGGTCCTCCCACTTCCGGAAAAGCTGCTTTCCGAAATAATAATTCAGCTTGCTTTCCAGCTTCTCTTTAGCCCCGGACTCATCGGCTGCCCGAACCGGGACATATACGGTTGCTCCCGTTTTCTGCAGGAGATCCCTCAGCAGGTAAGCCCCGAGGAAGCCGGTGGCGCCGGTCAGCAGGATATGATGATATTCCTTCCTCCCGGAGGCATCCGCTTTTCTTAACTGCTTTATCTTTTCCCTGTAACGCTCAAGGGCCAGGCAGACTTCCGGATCATTCTCCCCGGCCTCCGGATCCTTTAACATCCCGGGGGAAGTTTCCTGCAGGCTGCGAAGGCGGCGCATGACCTGGTCTTTCGAAGGCCTGACATTTTTCGCGAGCTGGGCCGCGGTCTGGAACCTGAACACATCATTCATCCGGATCTCGAAATTCTTCTGCAGCTCGGCTACCAGCGATACTGCCTTCAGGGAATTTCCGCCCAGGTCGAAGAAATTATCATTGACCCCGATCTTCTCCACCTTAAGCAGCCGCACAAAGGCATCGCGAATGATCTTTTCGGCTTCGTTCCTGGGCTCCACATATTCCACGCCGGTATACACCGCCTCGCCTGACTTCGGAAGCCGGGTGCGGTCCACTTTGCCGTTCGGAGTGACCGGGATCGAATCCAGCCGGAAGAAGTAAGAGGGGATCATGTAATCGGGAAGATCCTGCGCCAGGAAGGATTTCAGTTCGGGAACCGCGATTTCCTTCTCCGAGCAGTAGTAGCCGCACAGGTAGCTGGTCCCTGATTCATCCTCCTGCGGAAGGACCACTGCCTCCCCTATTTGCGGGAATGCGGAGAGCTTGCTTTCGATCTCCCCGAGCTCGATCCGGAAGCCATGGATCTTTACCTGGAAATCGACCCGTCCCAGGAATTCGATCTCCCCGGTATCCAGGAACCTCGCAAGGTCGCCGGTTTTATACATTCGCCTGCCGGGAATGAATGGATCCGGAAGAAAGCGTTCCGCCGTTATATCCGGGCGGTTCCGGTACCCCCTGGCCACACCGTCGCCAGAAATATACATCTCACCGGTCACTCCCCGGGGGACCGGCATCAGGTACTTATCCAGCAGGTAGATCCGCACATTATCGCCGGGCGTTCCGACGGGCACCGAAGGACGCGTGTCCCTGGCCGGGTCGAACCGGTGGATCATGCATCCCACCACCGTTTCGGTCGGACCATATTCATTATAGACCCGGACATTATGCCCGAACTTCGTGCAGATCCGGTTTGCCACGGCGCTTTTCAGCTCCTCGCCTCCCACAATGAACCTCCTGATCCCCGAATTCGTGCAATCCAGGTTCTCGATCATGGCCAGGTGAGAAGGCGTCAGCTTGACGATCCCGGTCTTATTGTCCTTCACCAGCCGCTCGATCAGGGTGGTTTTATCTCCTCCCGCGTAGACAAAGATCCGGTTTCCCGAGACCAGCGGCGTAAAGATCGAGGTGACGGTGAGATCGAAGGCGATGGAAGAATAGAGCGGAAAATCGAGCTTCTCCCCTTCCAGGTATACTTTCTGCGCCCAGGCCAGGTAATTGGTCAATCCCCGGTGAGTGATCATCACCCCTTTGGGTTTCCCGGTGGAGCCCGACGTATAGATGATATACACCAGGTCGTCCGCCCCGTTTATTTTTTCCGGGTTGGTATCGTCTCCGCCGGGATGGAATTCCTTTCCCAGGGAAATCTTCTCCCCCTGAAACTTCAGGGACCGTGCATTCTCCCGGGTGCCCGTGAGGAGGATCCCCGCCCCGCTGTTCTCCAGGATATAATTCACCCGCTCCTCCGGATAATCCGGGTCGATGGGAAGATAGGCGCCTCCGGCTTTGATGATCCCCAGGATGGCCACGATGAACTCGATGCTTTGCTCCATCATCACCCCGATGACAAAATCGGGTCCGACGCCTTTCTGCCGGAGCATCCGGGCAAAGCGGTTCGCTTTCGAGTTCAGTCCGGCATAGGTTTCCGAACGGTTACCATCCACCACGGCGATCCGGTCGGGACCGGCGGCAACCTGGTCTTCAAAGAGCTCGTAAACGGTGCGGTCACGGGGATAGTCAGCGTCCGTTGCATTGTAAGTCTCCAGCAGGAATTTTTTTTCTTCGGGTAACAGCACGGAGATCTCCCCGATCGTTGCCTCCGGACGCTCCGCAACGGCTTCCAGCAGTCTCAGGTAGTGGGCGCCCAGGTCCCGGATGAATTTCTCGTCGAACAGGCCGGTCCGGTACTCGATCTCCAGCCGGATCTCCTTCGCTTTTTCTATGGCCTCGATGGTCAGGTCGAATTTCGT
>DATJQF010000118.1:0-12779 GCA_035505995.1 Bacteroidales bacterium | reverse complement strand
ATCCTGATCGCTTCGTTCCCGGTCAGCTTGCCGTAGGTTTGCTCGCTGATCATCATCACCGGGGCCAGGGAGCAACAGCCCAGGCACGCCACCGATTCGAGGGTAAATACACGGTCGTCGGTGGTCTGCCCGTCCCTGACTCCCAGCGCCTCTTCCAGCGCTTCGGTGATCTCTTTGGCATTCTGCACATGGCAGGCCGTGCCGTGGCATACCTTGATGATGTGCCTGCCGACCGGGTGCAGCCGGAACTGTGCATAAAAGGTAGCCACGCCGAACATCTCGCTCAGCTCCAGGCCTGTCTCCCTCGAGATCTTGTCGAACGCTTCTCTGGGGAGATAGCCATAAATATCCTGGGTGCCCTGCAGCAGCGGGATCAGGTTGCCTTTCTTGCCTTTGTATTTTTGGATCAGGTGATCCAGTAATGCCAGATCTACGGGATCCCCGTTACCGGGGGCAGTGTTTTGGGTGATTCGTGCAATTCGCATTTTTCTAGAAATTAGGTCAATTTTCTTTTTTTCCATTCTGCCAGGTTATGACGGCAATCCGCTTCTTGCCGTCCATCCGCACCACCAGCGGCTTCTCGAAAGTCGCGATCTGGAAATAGGTCGTCTTCTGCAGGGCGGGCTGACGCTTCAGGATATCGTACCGGATCACATTCCGTGACAGCTCCGGCTGAACGGAGAGATAGCCGACATTCATCGAGGTCACGTTATGGAAGAAGTGGGAGCCGGAAGAAGCATCCAGCGGGAAATCCTCGAGGCTGGTCTCCACGATCACCTTCGCGTGGGAGATCTGCGGCCAGGTGACGGGGATTCCGATCCAGCGGTCGCGCGTGCCCCAGCGGCCCGGACCGATCAGGATATAATTTTTTCCCTGTTTGCCCATCCCGGCATTGATCTTCTCCATCTCCTCGGCCATTTCCATCGTCTTCGATTTATCGAAGGTCTCCGGGTCCACGAACACCACATCCCGGATCGTATCGATCAGTCCGTTCCCCATCTCCCTCTCGGAATACAGGAGGACCTGCTCCGGGTCGATCTTCGCGGGATCCACCTCAAAGTCGGCGACGTTCCCGATCATGGGTTTGATCTGCAACAGGTAAAAAGAGGCTTTATAATCCTTATCCTTGTTCAGGTCCACCGCGAATTCGATCTCCACCGGGGAACCCAGCGCCTCCTTGACCACATCGAGGACCACCTCGATCGTCTTGGCGAGCGGGATATAGTTATACTTGAGGATATCGGCGAAGTTGACCACGCGGGGTCCGGCCTGCCCCAACCCGGCCGTGATCCGGTTGTTCTCCAGCGAGTAGACGGAGGCGCAATGCTTCAGCGTACCCTGCTGCTCCGCCTCGGAAATATCCAGGCGCCGCAGCCCCGCATCTTCTCCCTCCATCAGGTTCATTTCCTGCTTTGCCAGATCTACTGCATAAAAATAGACCTGGGAGCCTTTGTACTGCTCCTTCGGCGTATTGATCTCCAGCGTCGGGTACAAGGGGGAGAAACGGAAGGCACGCTCCCCTTCCACCACATAGCGCCCCAGCCCGACGGCCGCAACGGCAAATCCTTCTTCCGGCTTCATGTGGGCGAACGGGTAATAGTTGAAGGACTGCGCCACCCCGGAGATATGCGGGTAATACACATCGGCAAACTGGTTCCCCACCACTTCCTGGATGACGACGGCCATCCTCTCCTGTTCGATCTTATAGCTGATCGCTTCGATGTATCCTTTGGCTATTTTGGAATACACCGATGCATACACCAGCTTGATCGCATCCATCAGCTGCTCGAGCCGCACGGCAGGATCGGGATGGTTGTTGGGGATGAGGTAGGTCTCGAAGATCCCGGCAAACGGCTGGTTCAGGGAATCCTCGAAAAGCCCGGACGACCGGATGGCCAGCGGCTTGGTGATGGCCTTGATCACCAGCTTGAGCTTGCGGATCAGTGTATCGGTCAGCTTTCCTTCCAGGAACCAGCGGCGGATCTGGTCGTAGTCGTTCTCAAGCACCGCCCGTTGCCGGAGGTCGTTCCGGTCGAGGAAGTAATCAAACTCATCGGTCCCGATGATCGAGGTCTTCGGGGTCCGGATATTGATGTTCGGGATATGCCGGCTGAAGTCGTAATTGTAGATCAGGGTATTGATGAAAGCCAGTCCGCGTCCCTTCCCTCCCAGCGCCCCTTCCGTCAGGCTCAGGATGTTGGTTTCGTCGGTGATGGCGGATTCCTCGAACGGGATCACCTTCCCCGTGTTCTGCTCGTTCCGGAAATGCTGGATCACGCTGATCAGGTATTCCCGGAGCCCTTCGGGATCCTTGAAATCGGTCTCCTTTGCCGGGTTGATGATCTTGGCCGCCTGGATCTCCCCGCGGGCCATCAGCCAGAGCGAGAAATGGTTCTTGCGGGCATGATACAAAAGGGAATCCTCGGGGATGGTCTTCAGCAGGTCCTCGAACTCCTTCAGCGACTTGGCCACCTCGATCTGGCGGCCTTCCTTGTCGCGGTAAATGAAGTTCCCGAACCCCAGGTAATGCGTGATGAAGCTTTTGAAATCGAGCAGCAGGGTCTCGGAATTCTTGTTGATGAAGGAGCACTGCAGCTCATAGGCGGTGTTGGCATTCTCGTCGTTCGACGACTGCAGGATGATCGGGAGATCTTTGATCTCCTTCCGCATCTGCCCCACCAGCGAAAAACCCGCGGTGCCGTTCAGCTTCCCGTCCTTCTTGAAGCTTACGTCGGAGATCAGGCAGAGGATGTACTCCTTGTAGCGGTTGAAAATATACATGGCCTCCTCGTAGGTGGAAGCCAGCAGGATCTTCGGACGGGCTTTCAGCCGCAGGATCCGGTAGAGCTCGTCGGTGGTGACATCCTCGATGATATGCTTGGTCTGCTCCAGGACGATGTTATAGAGCATCGGCAGGTACAGCGAATAATACTTGAACGAGTCCTCCACCAGCAGGATGGCGCGGACCATCCCGATCCGGGTATCGTTCTCCACGTTGATCTTATCCTCGAGATAATTGATCATCGCGAAGAAGATCTTGGAATCGCCGTTCCATACAAAGACCCGGTCGATCCAGATCAGCGAGTCGGGATTGTTCTCGAACAGGGCGATATCGGTGTTGCTGTTCAGCAGCAGGAACACCGGGATATACTGGAATTTGTTCTTGATCTTCTGGCTGAGCTCCACCGGGAACTGCTTGTCGACCCCCATCATGATGATCACGAGGTCGTAATGCTTGTTGTCGAGCTGCGCGATGACCTCCTCGGTGGAGGAAACGCCGGTGATCCTGGGCATGGTGCTCAGGCTGAGCTGGTAGAATTCGCCGAGGACATGCTCGGAAAACCTTCCTTCCTTCTCGATGCTGTAGGCATCGTACAGGTTCGCCACCAGGAGGATCTCCTTGACCTTGAAGGGCATCAGGTCGTGGTACAGGTCGCGGTTGTAATTGGTCCGGTTGAGGAAGGTCTGCAGCAGCTGCCGGCTGTATTTGGACTCCAGCTCCTCTTTTTCCTCCTTCGGCTCCTGATCCCTTGTCTTTCGGAGGATGGCCTTCCCTTTTACGCTGTTCAGGTAACCCGTGATCAGGTTGGCCAGGTTGATGATCAGGTGGCGCTCCTCTTCCAGGAAAGGTCCTTCGAAGGCGATCGGGAATCCTTTCAGGTAATAGATCTCGATGGAGCCTTCCAGGTTGTCGATGGTCTCGAAGGTCTGCTTCTGTACCCACTGGGTCTCCCGGAACCCGGGACTGGTGATCTCGATGTTCGCGTACCGGATGCGGCAGACGGTGAACTCGGGGTATTGCCAGGCCTTGGGAAGGATGAGGCAGATCTGGTGCAGGGCTTCGTCGACCGGCTTGCCCGCCCGCAGGATGGCGGTGGTCTGGTTGATGGCGGTGAGCTCCTTCAGCCTTTCCCGGGTGACATACCGCCCTTCTTTCCCTTTGATGCCGTTGAGATAGCCCTCCAGCAGACTGGCGATATTCAGGATCAGGTTCCGCTCCTCTTTCAGGAACGGACCTTCGTAGGCCTCGGGGAATTCCTTAACATAAAAGATCTCGATCGTCCCGTGGAGGTTGTCGATCGTCTCAAATTCCTGCACCATCTTCCATCCCGTCTCGATGAAGTTCTCGCTGGTGAACTCCATTTCATCGAACCGGATGCGGGCGGTGGTGAATTCCGGAAATTGCCAGGCCGGTGGAAGGATCCGGCAGATCTCCCGGAGTGTGTCCGGGAGAGGCTTGTCCATCTTGATGATGGCGGTGGTATCGTTGATCGCAGCCAGCTCCTTGAGGCGTTCCCGGGTGTCGTAGATCAGCTTCTCCACATCAACGGGACCGGAACGGGCGGATGGATTCAGCGGATTGTCTTCTGAGCTCTGCATATCAAGCCTAACGAAATAGCGATGAGACTGCCTGGACGGGGTGGTAAAATTAATGATTTATCCGATATTTCAATGTACGAGAATCTCGTATATAGCTTCCGGCAGATTCATACGTAAATTACTTACAAAACTGAAAATAAAAGAGATATGAAAAAAAATCAGGGGGATTTGTACCGGAGGGTACATTTATTTTCCGTAATATTGTGAAAAATTTAACACTATTATCTAACCTTAAAAATTAGAAACTTTTATGGCAAAAAACGTGCATCAACAGTTGGTCGATGATTTCATGGCCAAGGTCATTGCCAAGAATCCGGGGGAAAAGGAATTCCACCAGGCAGTGATGGAAGTAGCTGAGTCCCTGATTCCTTTCATTGAAGAGAATCCCAAGTACAAAGCCGCCAAGATCCTGGAACGGATCTCAGAACCTGAAAGAGTGATCTTATTCCGGGTTCCCTGGATGGATGACAAGGGCGAAATCCAGATCAACAAAGGATACCGCATCGAGATGAACAGCGCGATTGGCCCGTACAAGGGCGGTCTGCGTTTCCATCCGACCGTCACCCTCGGCATCCTGAAATTCCTTGCTTTCGAGCAGGTGTTCAAGAACAGCCTGACGACGCTCCCCATGGGCGGCGGCAAGGGCGGCAGCGATTTCGATCCCAAAGGTAAATCCGACAATGAAGTGATGCGTTTCTGCCAGAGCTTCATGACCGAGCTTTCCCGTCATATCGGCCCGGATACCGACGTTCCGGCCGGCGACATCGGAGTAGGCGGACGCGAGATCGGATTCATGTTCGGCCAGTACAAGAGGCTGCGCAATGAATTCACCGGCGTCCTGACCGGGAAAGGCCTGGAGTGGGGCGGCAGCCTGATCCGTCCGGAAGCCACCGGGTACGGCCAGGTTTATTTTGCGGCTGAAATGCTGAAGACCCGCGGCCTGGATTTCAAAGGCAAGACCGTGACGGTATCGGGCTCGGGAAACGTGGCCCAGTACGCCACCGAAAAAGCCACCCAGCTGGGCGGAAAAGTTGTTACCCTGTCCGATTCGGAAGGCTACATTTACGATCCCAAGGGCATCGACGCCGACAAGCTGGCCTTTGTGATGACCCTGAAGAACGTGAAGCGCGGACGTATTAAGGAATATGTGGACAAATATCCCGAAGCAAAATTCATCGCCGGCAAGCGCCCGTGGGAAGTGAAATGCGAGATTGCACTGCCCAGCGCCACCCAGAATGAGATCGACGGCAACGATGCAAAGACCCTGGTGAAGAACGGTTGCATCTGCGTTTCCGAAGGAGCCAACATGCCTTCCACCCCGGAAGCCATCGAGGTGTATCTCGGCGCCAAGATCCTTTACGGACCCGGCAAGGCAGCCAACGCAGGCGGTGTGGCCACCTCGGGCCTCGAAATGTCCCAGAACTCCATGCGCCTGAGCTGGTCGCGCGAAGAAGTGGACGAAAAACTCCACAACATCATGATCAGCATTCATAAGAATTGCGTGAAGTGGGGAACCGAACCGGACGGCTTCATCAACTACGTGAAAGGCGCCAATATCGGCGGCTTTGTGAAAGTAGCCGAAGCCATGCTGGCACACGGATTGGTTTAATCTCCTGTCTGAATAAAGGGAAAAGGGCGCGGAAACGTGCCCTTTTTTTATGGCTCCTCCGGAGAGGTTCGCCCGGCTAAAAAGAGCACCACGTTGAAGAACGCGTAGAACACCACCCCCGCCTGGGTCTCAAACATCGATTCCACGGTGATGTTCAGCATGAAAATCAGGAGGAAGACCGTATAAAGCCAATTTTCCTTCCGGAACGACGCGACAGCCGGCCATAGCAGCATTCCTGCCAGGACGATCCCCCCCAGGATCCCCAGGGCAACGGTGGTCTGCAGGTACTGGTTGTGGGCGTTCAGCTTTTTCTCGAGTGCGGGAAGGGCATTGCTGTTGCGGTATTCCTTCAGCAGCTCGTCCTTTACATCGCCGGTCCCGGTACCGAAGACGGGCTGCCTGCCGATCACCTTCAGGGCAGCATTCCAGACTCCCAGGCGATCGAGGGTGCTGGTCCCGCCCGACCCTTCGGGGGCCACCGACACATCTTTCCCCGCCCGGGAGATCCGGGAGGAAGCGTACGGGAAAAGCTGCAGGCCCGCGAAAAATACCGCCAGGGAAATCCCCAGGAAAACAAATGCCGTCAACCACCGGCGGAAACGGAATCCCAGCAGCAGGGCGTAAAACAGGATGACCATCAGCAGGGCCAGCAACCCTGCCTTCGAACTGAGCAGGATGATAAAAGTGGTCAGCCAGAGCAGCATCAGCACATGGATCGTAATCCGGATCCTGCCTTTGACGGTTCTCCGGACGATGAAACCATAGAGGATATTGGAAACGGCCAGCGCCAGGTACATGGAAAGATAGGATGGGTGGAAATGCCAGGAGAGGTTCGAATAGTAAAAGGCATCGGGAAGGTGCTCCACCGCAGAAAGGTAGATGGAATGCCCCAGCAGGATCAGGGTCCCGGTGAGGCAGCCCAGGGCGAAGATCCGGATCAGGTTGCCGGATTCCTTACCGGTGAGCAGGGGCCACGGGGAGGTGGCAAAGATCAAAGGGAAGATCAGCAGCGAGAGCTTGACCTCCAGGTCAAACCAGGCATACGGGAAGTCGCTTGTCCATAAAAGGCCGGCCAGGTACAGGAAATAAAGAGCGGAGAAGGCCAGCAGGGCCAACCGTTCTTTCTCCTTAAAAAGCCCCGGGACGGATTTCAGCCAGTAAGCCTCCAAAAGCCAGTTGAGGGTGAGCAAGGCGATCAGGGCGGGAAGGATCCGGCCGTAAACGGGAAGGGCGAAGGCGATCCCGTAAAGGAGCCAGGTGCGAAGGGTCCGGTGTATCTTTTCCCGTTGGGTCAGCTCGTTCATCGTGTGCTTTTTACTCGTTTGATTTTCTGCCGCAGGATAATAAACCGGAGGATCCCCGTGAGATACCCCCAACCGTAGGCGATATGTCCGGCGAAGAACAGCCAGGGAAGATAGAGGATGACGGCAGGCCTCCCGGTATCCTTCATGATGCGTATGGTAAAATATAAACCTGTCAGCAAATGAGCCGCCACTCCGCCTGCCAGGAGGTACCCAAAGACCGGGTAGAACAGACCGAGGATCCCCGTGAGGATAAGATATCCCACGAACAGGAACGGCACCAGCTGCCTTACCGTTGCCGGCCGGCCCAGCTTCCGGGAGACCAGCGGCTTGAACAGCCCGTACTGGTAGAACATCCGGATCAGCGCGGAGACCCGGCTCCGGGTAAAATAGGTGACCACGATGCCGGGCACCAGGTACACCGTCCCTTTGTTCCTGATCAGCCGCCCGTTGAATTCGTCGTCCTGGTTCCTGAGCAGCTCCTCGTCGAACAGGCCGATCCGGTCGAAGACGCTCCTTTTATAGCAGCCGAACGTGACGGTATCCACTTTCCGGATGCCGGCCGATCCGGTCCGGAAATAAGCATTGCCGACCCCGAAAGGACAGGAGAGCAACCGGGCAATGGCCAGGGACTTCACCCGGCCGTCGGGAGGGTTGCCGGTGCAAAGTCCGCCTACATTGTCCGCATCCAGCTCCCCCGATGCCTTCACGAGGGAAGAGACATAATCGGGAGGGTACTGGGAATGGGCCCCCAGGATGAGGACCAGGTCGCCCGTCGCCTGCCGGACACCGAGATTGAGGGCGAACGGAACATATTGCCGGGGATTGTCGATGAGTTTCACGAAAGGATACTTCCGGGCATATCCCGACAGGATCTCCCGCGTATGGTCGGTGCTCATCCCGTCCACCACCAGCACCTCCATCCGGTCGTGCGGGTAATCCTGGCGAAGGACATCCTCCATCAGTTTCCCGATGAAAGGCTCCTCGTTTAAGCACGGGATGATCAGGGTGACCCTAGCATTCATGATAGATCTTGATCATTTTATCCACGCACGCCGACCACTCATACAGTTCCCGGACCCTCTCCCGTCCGCCGGCGCCCATCCGGTTCCGGAGATCTTCCGACAGTACCAGCTTCTCCAGCGCCTCCGCCGCCCTTTCGCTGTCTTCCGCAGGCACCACAAAGCCGGTGACGCCGTCGTCCACCACTTCCGGCAGACCTCCTTTGTCCGAAACCACTACGGGAAGCTCCGTGGCGGAGGCCTCCAGCACGGCAACCCCGAAGCTTTCGCTATCGGAAACCGACAGGGCCGCGTAAATATCCAGTTTCCGGAAAAACGGCGGGATCTCCGGATAAGGGATCCTCCCGGTGAAAGTAACCCGCTCGCCGATGCCCAGGGAGGAAGTCAGTCCGCGCAGCTCGCCTTCCATGGACCCACCGCCCACGATCATCAGACTCAGATTCAGGTCGGGATGCTTCCTGACCAGGATCTCAAAGGCACGGATCAGCCCATCGATGCCGTATTTCGGCTCCAGCGTTTTAATGGTGCCTATGACCAGGGCCTTCCCGTGCTTTTTTTCAGGGTCTTTCCGGAAGATCCCGGTGTCGATGCCGAACGGGATCACGTCAATCCTTCTACGGGTATATTTCCCGGCATGCTGCGCCATAAAGTGACTGGTGGACAGGATGCGGTCGGCCCTCTTCAGGTTGAACCTGAGGATGGCTCTCGTGAATATGGATTTACCGGGGAATTCGAACACATCATATCCCCACACGGAAACCAGGAACGGATGGAATCCCGAAAGGGCGCCCAGCAACCCGTAGGAAGATGCATAGTGTGCATGCAGGATGTCCGGGACTTCTTCCCGGAGCACCTTTTTAAGTGCAGGCAATACTTTGAGGAATTCCGTCTTCCGGATCACCGAAGTCCGGTAAATGGAATTCCCGAACCTGGCCGGGCAATGGATCCGGATCCCGTATTTCCCGTAGTCGCATTCCTCCGGCGGTGTCAGGCAGAAGACAGCCACGTCTTCCCCCCGCTCCTTCAGGGCAGCGGCCCACTTAAAGGTGTGGGAGGAAACGGCGTCGGCCAGCAGGAGGATCTTCATGGCTGTTTATTATCCGGGGCGGGTCCTTTTTTTACATGAGCGGCGATATACCGGATCCACAGGATCACGCTGATCGCGTAAAGGCTCATCAGGCAGGAGAGGATCACGAAGCCGGTGATCACCTGGTGCATCCATCCGCCGATGCACATGGCGGCGATCATCAGGGCGTTCCCTATCAGGGAGATGTGGAACATCGTCCGCGCTTTCCCGACGATCATCGGGGTCTGGGAAACGGTAAAGCGGACAAAATCAAAAAACATCCAGGGCGCCAGGATCCTCGCATATACCCCGGCTTCCCTCCAGTTGTGCCCGAAAACCACCCCGAACAGCCAGGGCCCGAAAATGAACAGGGTGATCAATACCGGGGTAACGGCCAGGAACGCCATCTTCATGGTTTTGTTCACCAGGGGCACCAGGCTTTCGTTGCGGTTGTACCGGTCGGAGGCATCCTGCATATAGACCTGGAAGAAGGCGCTCCCGATCAGCCAGAGCGGCGCCTGCAGGATGCGCATGGAAAGAGCATAAAAACCGACGATGGTGGAGGAGAAAAATATTTTGGCCAGGTAAATGATGCCGTAATTCTGCAGCATCTCAAACAAGGCCTGCGGGGAATTGGAAAGCGGGAGATCCTTGTATTTTACCGTCATCAACCTCAGGGTCTGACGGTCGGTCATCCGCAACAGGCCCCGGTTCGACCGGAATACCATGAACAGCAGAAAGAGCAGGAAAATCACGGTTCCTGCGAAATAGCCGGTGAACAACCCCCACGCTCCCCATCCGAGCACCCCCAGCAGCAGCATGAACCCGTTGTTCCCGATGGAGTTCACCACCTTACCGGCCGAGAGCGTACGGAATTCTTTCTTCCGGACCAGCCAGTTTTGCAAAATGTTCGTCACCGAGAGGCAGATGATCAGGGCCGGCATCCAGAAAAACCAGCTCAGCAGTATGGGGCTCACCGGCAGGAGGTGATAAAGGAACAGCCGGTAAAGGATCACAAGGATCAGCACCAGGAAAGACAGGGCGAGGCTGATGATCGTCGACAGCGAGAGCACATTCACGGCGTCCCTGTCATTGTCGCTGTACACGATAGCCAGCTCGTAGCGCAATGAGGCGATCAGCACCAGTCCGGCTACGATATAGATATAAAAGGTGTAAAGGCCGAAGTCATTCGGATCAAACAACCGGGTCAGGATCGGCGACAGCAATACGGAAATGGCCTGCGCGATCCCGGAGCCGATAAAGAGCTTCAGGGTGTTCTGGAAAAATGCCGAACGCCCGCGGAACAGGGAGCCGGGTTGCCTGAGGATCTTCAGCATCGGGGTATAAGTTCTTTGTACACGTTGTAAATTCTTTTCGCCACCATTTCATCCGATAACCCGTCGGCGATCAGCTTGTCCCTGCCGCCGGCAGGACCTTCGGAAGCCAGCATTTCTTCCAACGCCTGGGCCAGGCTTTCAGGATCCTTTGCCACGACCCGGCAACGGGCCACGCCTTCCAGCCGTTCCGCGACGTCCCCCACTTCCACACCCACCACCGGCACATTGCAGGCCAGCGCCTCTTTCACCATGGTGGGGCTCCCCTCGCTATCGCTGCAGATCAGCAGGCCGTCCGAACCGTTCAGCATGAGGGGGATCTTTTCTTCGTCGGGCAGGGTGCCGTCCAGGACCTCCAGCCGTGCGCCCGGAACTTTCTCCTTCAACCGTTCCAGGGTGGCCAGGGCCAGGTCCAGCCTCTTTACCGAGGGGTTGTTGCCGTTGAACAGGATGATCTTCTCCTCTTCTTTCCAATGAAGCGACCTGCGGCACTCTTTCTTATCCTTTGGCCGGAACTTTTCCAGGTTGATCCCAGGGGGGATGATGACTACTTTACTCCTCCCCCACCAGAAATTCTTCAGCAGGTTCTGACTGACGCAGATCACCTTCCCCGCCCTGAGCAGCGACAGGTTCGACAAGGTCAGGCCGTAAATATTCCGGAAAACTCCCCTGGACCGGACCGTATTGATGTCGCTTCCCTGGAAGGTAATGATCAGCGGCCTGCAGTTCGATACGGCTGCAATGAACGAGAAGATCACTCCGTAATGGACATGAAGGAGGTCGGGATCAAACCTGCGGATCGTCTTCCGGAGATCGCGGACCGTCCGGAGCAGCAACCGGAGACCCAGTCCCCGGGACGGAATGAAAAAAGTTTCGTTGGAGAGACCCAGCTTCTCAAGGTCACCGATCTGCCTCCTCGAAAAGATTAGCGCCGACGGGGTGGATGGGGAAGGCAGGATCGAAAGGACTTTCATCTGGATACATGTTGGTCGGCCGTCTCGCGCGCGAGGTTCCTGTAAAGGACAAATATAAGAACAAGATAAATAACATAGGAGCAAAACATGACGATCGCGGAGGCATAATAGCCGAACCGCGGGACGAAGATGAAGTTCCCGGCCAGGTTGATCACCAGGGTCACCAGGACCGCGGCATTCTTAAACTTACGCCGGGCAAACAGCTCGAGCGGCTTCTGGAAGAGCAGGATGATCTGCCAGAGAAACGAGTTGATCACCAGGAAAACCGACACGGCATAAATGCCTTTGTCGTGAATGCCCAGGAATCCCGAATAGAATTCATCCCGGAGGATCATCACGGCGATGAACAGAACCAAGCCGATCAGGAAATCGAAGATGACCGCATCCCGGATCAGCTGCATCGATTCCCGGCGGTGGCTGGTGTTCCACAGTTCGACGATCTTCGGATGATAGGATAACAGCACCGGCATGCAGAAGAGCGTGACCACGATCTGCAGCAGGTCGCTGATCGCGGAATAGGCCCCGGCCGTGGCAAAGCCGTGAAAGAGCTTGAGGATGAACCGGTCGGCCACCGACAGGGTAAAGGAGAGGACCAGCCAGAGCGTCATCGGCCGCCCATACTCCACTACCTTCTGGGTGAACCGCAGGTCCCAGAAAAGATGGATGATCTCCACTCTTTCACGGGTCCCGGATACAAAGATCAGTCTCCCGATTTCGGTAAGAAGCAGCCCGGCAGTCATGGCGATGAACATCACGCGGTAATCATAGAGCCCCAGGTGCACCACCAGGTACGCGATGAATCCCAGGTTGAAGACCTGGTAGATCCCTTCGGAAAAGGCGGCTGCACGGTCCTGTTGGCGGGCGCGGTGCACGGAGAGGTGGAACAGGAAGATCGTGTACAGGCTGAAATAGGTCACTACCAGCAGGATCTCCGAAAGACCCAGCGAAAACATCAGGTACAGCAGGCAGGCCAGCACCAGGCCTCCCGTCGCGATGCTGAAGAGGGTCAGGTAAAAGAACCGGTTGACCAGCAGGTGAAGGTTTTGTTCGCCGGTGCAGAAGAAACGCTGGATGCTCTGGCGGATCCAGCCAA
>DATJQF010000117.1:0-6917 GCA_035505995.1 Bacteroidales bacterium | reverse complement strand
GATCCTTTGTGGATGTTTCGATTTTTGATTCACAAGAAAAGATGATCCGCTGTATTTGCAAACAATTGCTCGATAAGGGCCATTATCTTTTTCAATGGGTTACAAATACCGATCTTAAAAATGGGATATACATTATAGCCTTAACAGAAAATAATCACTGTTCAGGCCTCAATAAAATAGTTAAAAATCAATAAACCACCCCGTCTTCCCCCGAATACCCGGGGGAATCCACCCCTCCTATTTCCTTCCGCTTCGCTTCAGGAACAGGAGGGGATACTTTCCAAGGATCTCACCCCTTACTGCTCACTGCTCACTACTTCTTCCACTCCGGCAACCTGTCCGGCGTTTCCGGCGCTCCCATGGTTTCCAGCTGCTTCTCCAGTGCCGGAATATCCTGCTCTCCCAGCTTCTTCACCTGGTCATACACCGGTGGAAATTCATCCTGGATGATCTTATAGGCATCCAGCTGCGTCTGTGTCGGGCTGCCCGTAGAAGACCAGGTCACCCAGGTCATCTTGTACAGGCGGTCGTTCAGCGGCACCGGGGCCGGAGGATTTTCCTCCTCGCTCGGGTGCGTGGAAACCCGGTTGAATTTCACATGCAGGATGTCATCCAGCTGGTTCCGGTAATCCATGGCTTTCGCATACAGGTCGGGGGAACCGTTGGGCGTGCTGTTCAGGGCCTGCAGGATATTATCCACGCGCTTGAGCAGTCCCTCCGCATAGGTCTCCGTCCCGTTCATCACCCGGGTAATTTCCGCGACCTTTTTATGGAAGGCGGTCATCGCGGCGCGGTCCTCCGCCGGCAGGGTGGCATTGTTCAGCACCACCGCATTGAACGCGACCGGTCCGGCCAGCTCTTTGGTCTGGCCCCCGGCGGTCATGGATAGGGAAACTGTGTATTTGCCCGGCATGGCCAGCACCCCGCTACCGTTGTCGTTCAGCGGCTCGAACTTTTCACCGGCCTCCACTTCATTCCTCGACTGGTACCGCAGGTCCCAGTTCACCCGGTTAATGCCTTTGGAAGCGCTTTTGCGGATCGTCCGGACCACGTTTCCCTGCTCATCCCTGATGGTGAAGGTCAGATACGGCGGGATCTCGCGTTTTTCTGCTTTTAAGTCTGCCTCGGAGGGCTGGGGAATGGGCTCGCTTTTCTTGAAGAGTGAATCCTCCACCTCTTTTCTCTTTTCCTTGAGGGTCTTCGGGACCTCTTTTACATAATAGGTAAACATCGCGCCGAACTCGGGGTTCTTTGCGGCATATACCGTCGATCCCTGCGCCCATTTGGAATCGGAAGGCAGGTACATCAATGCATCCCTTACCGGGAACAAATATCCTTCCTTATCGAGGTTCTCCTTGGTCAGCAGGCGCAGCGGGGAATAATCATCGAGAATGTAAAAGCCCCTCCCGAAAGAGGCCAGTACCAGGTCATTCTCCCTTTTCTGGAGCACGATATCGCGGATCTGGATATCGGGAATGCCGCTCTTGAGCTGGATCCAGTTCTTGCCGCCGTCCACCGTGAAGAAACAGCCAAATTCGGTCCCGGCGAATAAAAGATCCGGATCCTTGAAATCCTGCATGATGGAATGCACGGTTCCGTTCTCCGGGAGATTGCCGGCGATCGAGGTCCAGGTCTTTCCTTTATCCGTGCTCTTGAGGAGATAGGGCCTGAAATCATCCCGCAGGATATTATCGAACGAAGCGAACACGGTATTTTCATCAAACCGGGAAGCCCGGATATTGCTCACATAGGTGTTCTCCGGGATGCCCGGGAACTTGTCGATCTTCGTCCAGTGCTTGCCGGCGTCTTCCGTGACCTGGATCAGCCCGTCGTCCGTTCCGGCATAGAGGAGATCCTCTTTCACCGGGGATTCCTCCAGGGAGATGATCGTTCCGTACAGCGAAGTGGAGATATCTTTCTGCACCGCATCGATGCTCCAGTATTTCCCCATCACCGGCCATTTGTTCCGGTCGATCTGCGCAGTGAGATCGTCACTGATCACCTGCCAGGTGTTCCCGCGGTCGTCGCTGCGGAAGACCTTGTTCGCGGCGCAATAAAGCCGGGTATGGGAATGCGGGCTGATCAGAAGGGGAGTGTTCCAGTTCCATTTGTAGCTGTCCTCTCCTTCCCTCGGCTCCGGCCGGATATCGAGCGCTTCCAGGCTTTTGCGGTCATACCGGACCATGCCCCCGTACTGCGATTCGGCATACACGATGTTCGGGTCCACCGGGTCGATCTGCGACCAGAACCCGTCGCCGCCGTTGGTGACGAACCATTCATCGCTCAGAACTCCTGAATTGCTGATATCCCGCGAGGGTCCCCCCACGCTGTTATTGTCCTGGGTTCCGCCGTACACATAATAAAAAGGAGAGGAGTCGTCCACCTGTACGCGGTAGAACTGGGTCACCGGGAGGTTCGACTTGAACACGAACTCTTTTCCCCCGTCGAAGGATTCATAAATTCCCCCGTCGCCGCCGATGAAGAAGTGCTTCGGGTCGCCCGGGTCGATCCACATGGCATGGTCATCCACGTGCCGCTTGTTGTTCCCGAGGGGCCTCCACGTTTTTCCCCCGTCCTCGGTGACCTGCGTGACCGTTTCAACGGAATAGACCTTATCAAACTGTTTGGGATCGCAATAGAGCTTATTATAATACTGGCCCTGGGCGACATGCCCGCTCATCTTCTGCCAGGATGCCCCGCGGTCGATGCTCCGGTAAAAGCCGGAGGCATCCGGGGTGGATTCAATAATGAGGTACAGCACGTCCGGGTTGATCGGGGAGATGGCGATCCCCATCCCGCCTTTATCGGCGCCCGGGATGCCGTTGGTCAGCTTGTCCCAGGTCTCTCCGGCATTCACCGATTTATACACGGCAGATTCGGGTCCGCCGCCGATCTTGGTGAACACATGCCGCCGGCGCTGCTCCGACGTGGCATACAGCACATCCGGGTTGCGCGGGTCCAGGATCACATTGTTCACCCCGGTGTTCTCGCTGATCTCGAGGATCTTCTTCCAGGTCTTGCCGCCGTCGGTGGACTTATATAGCCCCCGGTCGCCGCCGGGTCCCCATACCGAGCCTTCGGCCGCCACATACACCACATCGGAATTCCTCGGGTCGATGAGGATCTTCCCGATCTGGCGCGAATCCTTCAACCCCATGAATTTCCAGCTTTTGCCCCCGTCGATGCTCTTATACACCCCGTTACCGTACCCGAGCGACCGCTGGTGGTTGTTCTCGCCGGTCCCGATCCAGAGCACGAAAGTATTGTTCGGGTCGTAAGTGACATAGCCGATGGAATAGGCGCCGTAATTATCGAAGACCGGGTCGAAGGTGGTGCCGTTATTAACGGTCTTCCACACATGGCCGGACGCAGCCGCCACGAACCATTCGCTGTGATCATTCGGGTTGACGGCAAACTCTGCGATCCGCCCTGAGGTGAAGGCCGGCCCGATGCTGCGGAACGAAAGCCCGCTCACCAGGGAGGAGTTCATGACCGAATCCTTCCTGGCCTCTTTCTTCTGTTTTTCTTCCTTGGGTTTCGACTTGTTTTTCTCTGCCGCTCCGAGCTGAACGGTCAGGATGATCAGGGCAGCCAATCCCAGGATCCCTGCGCGTGTAAATAATTTCATAGATGGGGGTTTAAAAGTTTGACAATATTTTCAGCAGAAGGTTGAATGATTCCTTTTTCGGTGATGATCCCGGTGATCAGTTCCGCGGGGGTGATATCGAAAGCGGGATTTACGGCATCCGATCCGGGGGAGGTTACCCGGATCCGGTGAAGGTTGCCGTTTTCATCGGGGCCTGTCTGGTAATGGACTTCTTCCGGCGAACGCTCTTCGATGATCACTTCAGCGCCGCTGCGGCATCTCGGATCGAAAGTGGAAGTGGGAGCGGCAACATAGAACGGGATCCCGAAATGCTTCGCCGCAATGGCTTTTTCAAGGGTCCCGATCTTGTTGGCGGTATCCCCGTTGGCCGCGATGCGGTCGGCGCCGGTCAGGACGAGATCGATCTTTCCCCGGCTCATCAGCCAGGCCCCGGCATGATCGGGAATAATGGCATGCGGGATGCCCGCATTCGATAATTCCCAGGCGGTCAGCCGGCCGCCCTGTCCGCGGGGACGGGTTTCATCCGCATACACAAATACTTTCTTCCCTTCCCGGTGGGCCAGGTACACTGGCGACAGCGCCGTGCCCCAGTCCACGAAAGCCAGCCACCCGGCATTGCAATGGGTCTCGATCCGGCTTCCGTTTTGGATCAGCGGGCTGCCGTATTCCCCGATCTTCAGGGAATCGGAAGCATCTTTGTCGGCAATCGCCTGCGCCTCTTTGATGGCATGCTCCGCCGATTTCAACCCGGCCAGGAAGACACGCTCGGTGGCATAAAAGAGATTCCGGGCGGTGGGGCGGGTGCACTCGATCATCCTGCGCGCTTTTTCCGCGAAGCCGGGATCTTTACCGGTGGAGGCCTCTATAAAAGCCTGCGCCATGGCAAAGCCCGCCAGGGCTCCGATCGCCCCGGCTCCGCGTACCTGCATGCCGGTGATCACCCGGCAGGATTCTGTAAACGTATGACTGGCTGCAACACGGAATTCGAACGGAAGAAGGTTCTGGTCAATAAAATATACGGTGGAACCTTCCATCCAGACTGTCCGGTAATCCTTGCCTTGTACTTTCACTTGATCTTAAAAACCATGCCGATCTGCGCGTAGGTCGCGCTATACCCTATCTCCGCGTTGATCCCGATGACCGGGTTGAAAAAATAGGAGGTTCCGAAGAAGATTCCCACATAGGGAAAAACAGGATGATATCCGTGCCACCACGATTCATCATAATAATCGTAATGGTACGCACTGAAACCGATTCCCAGCGGGATCCCGGCATATACATCCAGCCCTTTCACCTTGAACCCGTAATGATAGGCGCTTCGGGCGCCGATCATGAAATTGATCCAGTGCTCGCGGTATTTGACATCCAGGATGTTGGCGTAGGTGTAGGCAAAATATGAGAAACCGAGCTCACCCCCGATGGTGAACACCCCCGGCCCGACCTGCCACAAAGCTCCTTCGAAGGCCACTTTAAATCCCGGTCCGAAACCATACCCGTTGTTAAAATAGGGATTACCTGCCCCGATGCCGAAATTAAGGATCCAGTCGCCCTGGGAAACCGGGTCAACGGGAGCGCGGGATTGCGCTTGGGTCTCGCTAAAGGTCAACAGGAAAAAAACGGACCCTGCAATCAGTGAAATGATAACCTTTTTCATAGCGGTCTGCTTTTACGTTTCCGGACAAACGTAAAAGAGACTAAGTAAATTTTATTTGTTACCCAGGATTTTAAACCCGAGGGAGACCACGATATAATTATTCTTGGTATCGAAGGAATAATTCTCCACGTCCTTGAGCAATGAATTGAAGGCATACTGGTAACGGATATCCAGGGTCATGAACCAGAGGTCGATCCCGGTTCCCGCCAGGATCTGCCACTGGATCGAATTGAAATCGGCATTGGTAATGGGTCCCGTGAGATCGTCGAAGTTCGTTACCTTCTTATGGACGATAAAAGAAGCCACAGGTCCCAGCTCGATCCTCCATTTTAGCAGTTTGGTCCGGATGATCTTGAACCCAACCAGCAGGGGGACATCGAGACTACCGATCGTGAATGACTGTTTATTCCAGGAGGTATCGGTTCCGTTATTCGTGAACTCTCCTCCGCTGAAGGTATAAATCAGCTCCGGTGCGAAATAAAGACGCTTGCCGAACCGGGAGAACACCCCGACATGGAACCCGCTCTTGAACTGGGATTCGATATTGCTCAGGCTCGTGTAGAGCTTGTTCCCGTTATAACCTGCGCGGATCCCGAGGGTAAGCTGTCCGTAAGAAAATCCTGCAAAGAGAAAGATCGCAAGGATCAGCAGTAATGTCTTTTTCATGTTGAGTGATTTTAATGAATGCTTGAATGTCCCGGAATCAAAATTAAAAATTTCCCGGGATCAACGACGTTATCAGGAAATAGTGTTAAATCCTGTATAGGGAACCAGGGAGGCAGGGATCCGGATTCCTTCCGGTACCTGGTTGTTCTCCAGTAAGGCTGCCACTATCCTGGGCAGGGCCAGGGCGCTGCCGTTCAGGGTATGGGCGAGCTGGATCTTACCGCTTTCGTCCTTGAAGCGGAGCTTCATCCGGTTCGACTGGAACGTTTCAAAGTTGGAGATGGAGCTTACCTCGAGCCACCGCTTCTGGGCCGCGGAATATACCTCCATGTCGTAGGTCATGGCCGATGTGAAGCTCATATCCCCTCCGCACAGCTTCACCACCCGGAAGGGAAGTTCCAGCGCCCGGAGCAGCCCCGACACATGCTCCCGCATCTCTTCCAGGGTCGCATAAGAAGTGGCGGGGTTTGCGATCTGAACGATCTCCACCTTGTCGAACTGGTGCAGGCGGTTCAGCCCCCTTACATCTTTCCCGTAAGATCCGGCTTCCCTCCGGAAGCAGCTGGAATATGCGACATTCTTGACCGGCAGCCCGGAAACTTTCAGGATCAGGTCCCGGTAAATGTTGGTGACCGGCACTTCGGCCGTTGGGATCAGGTAAAGCTCGTCCTCGTTGACAAAGTACATCTGCCCGTCTTTGTCGGGAAGCTGCCCCGTGGCAAACCCGGAAGCGGAGTTGACCAGGTAAGGGGGCTGAACTTCGAGGTACCCGGCCTCCACGGCTTTATCCAGGAAGAAGTTGATCAGCGCCCGCTGCAGCCGGGCCCCTTTCCCTTTGTAAAGCGGGAATCCGGCGCCGGAAATTTTCGTTCCGGTCGGGAAATCGATAATATCGTATTTTTCTGCAAGCTCCCAGTGAGGCAATGCGGTTTTGTCCAGATCCGGCAGGCTGCCTTCCTGGTGTACGATCTGGTTGTCCTCGGGGGTTTT
>DATJQF010000116.1:0-9877 GCA_035505995.1 Bacteroidales bacterium | reverse complement strand
ATTTACCATTGACTATTTACCATTGAATTTACCATTTACAATTGCCAAATGACCTTTGACCTATTACCAATGACTTATAACCAATAACCAATGCCTCATGACCAATGCATCATGACCAATGCCCCATGACCAATGCCCCATGACCAATGCCCCATGACCAACGCCCTATTACTTAAGATCAAAGAATCTGCCACGTAAATAGTAAATAGTAAATGGTCAATGGGCAATCAAATGGTAAATTGTAAATGGTCAATGGTAAATGAAATATGGTTTAGTAAGGAAAATCATTATATTTGATACAAATCTTCTGCATCTTATATCAAACAGGAAAGGAGTACCTATGGCCTACACGGTTGTTGACCAGTACGCGATCAAATATGACGCGAACATCCATACGCCCCATATATGGCTGCATGGAGGAGGAAAATGGTTTGCACAGCTCTTTTTCATGCCCGACGGCTCCACCCTGCCGGCGGATACCTCCGACGCCACGTGGATCAAGCTTTATTTCCACCTGGAGGATTATCAGCACCTCATCGACCTGCTCCGCTATGAATCCCCGGTAGGACTTTCCTATGCCGGTTCAGGATCAGGATATACCAATACGGTGCAAGCCGATCCGGCAACGGTCGGAGCGTGGAAAAAGTAAACGCCTGTCACTTGCTTACCACGACCTTTCCGGACGCGGTCCGTCCCCCGGATTGGAGCTGCACATAATAGATCCCGGCCGGAAGGCTTCCGGTATTCCAGTAAACCTCCTGCTCTCCCTCCCGGAGAACACGGTTCACCGGCTGCGCCACCACCTGGCCGAGACTGTTCAGCACGGTCAGGGTTACCTGGGTCGGCTGATCGAGCCGGAAGCTGATGATCACATGATCCATCGCCGGATTCGGACGGATTGAAACCCTCAACTCCTGCCTCGCCCCTCCCAATTCCTCACTCCCGAGGTTATTCCACTCGTAAGCGCCCATGTCGATCCGCTCGTTGAAGATCCTGGGATTTCCTCCCAGGTCGGTGGAAGGAAGGTTCAGCCCGGTCGTATCCGAAGTGCCGGCATCTACGCAGGGAGAGCCTTTCAGCAAGGCATAGGGAATGGCTCCCGTCGAGTCGAACAGCGGGTTGGAGTCGATATTGCCTTCGAGCCAGTGCACGCGGTCCGGATAATTGGAATAAACCGCGGCCAGGCCACCCAGGATATCGCTGTACGAAATAAGGATCGTATCGGGCATGAACGAAAAAGATAAAAACCTGATCTGGTAATCCCCCTTGACCGATACTATCGAATTGACCAGCACCGGATTGGACTGGTAGCTGTACAGTCCGTAATAGGGCGCTGCATTGATGGTGCTGGTGATGGTCACATTCTTCAGGTAAGGGGCCGAGCTCTTACAATAGAACTGCCCTTCCATATTGTCATTGAGGACCAGGTTGACTAATTCCGGATCGGTGTAGTTGCAATAAATTCCCCCGCCCAGCTGACCGGTATTGTTCTCGATGAGCATATCCCGGATCGATTTTACATCTGAGTCGCAATAGATCCCCCCGCCGTTCTTGGAAGCGTGATTATTCGTGATGCTCATGTATCCCGTAATACTGTCGGAATTGATCACCGAGATCCCGCCCCCGAAGTTGGCGAAATTGCTGTCGACGGATACCTGGGTGGCTTTCACCCGGGTATTGTTTAGATACATCCCTCCTCCCTGGCCATACAGGATCTTATTTCCTTTAAAAACCACGTCCGATAAGAAAAGGTTGGAGCCCTCACTGTGCATCCCTGCTCCGCTTTCCGCATAATAGTCGCTGACGCAATTATCCCCGATCCGTCCGCCGGTCATGCTGATCGTTGAGTTGCTGCAGAAGATCCCGGCTCCTCCTTCCGCCGAATCCTTTTCCACCACTACATTATTCAGGGCAAGGACCGACCCGATGCAAGCGATCCCTCCTCCGCTGTAATAATTGTTTATGTTCCCGGTAATCTGTGTGTTTGCGATTGAGAAATCAGAGCCTGTGCAATTCACTCCGCTCCCCCGGTTTCCGGAGACCAGGCTGTTTTCTACCGACCCCGATGAATTTATTAAAGTAATTCCGGTCCTTGCATTATTTATTATCCCTGAATTTTGAAGGGTAAGCGCCGAGCTGTCGCAGTAGATTCCCGATGAGTTGTCGCCCCACCCCGTGATCCGGACACTATCCACTACTACCCGGGAGTGCTTGATATCGATCCCTCCGGTGCCATTCCCCCAGGAAGCAGTGTTGGTAAGCGTCATCCCGGAGATCCGGTTTGATGAATTCCCTTCGATCCGGATCGCATCGAAGTGAGACCCGGCATCCAGCTTCACTTCAGCCGTATCGGTACCGGATAGGTTCACATAATCGGGAACAATCAGCGGATAGGCTTCCCCCGTTGAATCGGGACTGTACAGCCCGGGCAACAGGTGGATCGTATGGGGATGCAGACTGTCGGCCCGTACTTTTAAAAGAGCCATATCCGCATTTTTAAGGGGGGTTGCTTCCGACAGCCCGTCGTTGGAGTTATCCCCTGCCGGGGAGACCCACAGGTCGGCGTTTTCCTGCATGATGTACCCGTGAAGGATGTCAAACGTAAATTTATTCAAAGGACTTGCAAACAGGGAGGTAGGATTCAGTACGGAGAAAGTATCCACCACGACATCCACAGACTTATCCGTAAAAAGATCCCTCCCGGTATAGGCAAAATTGTTGTAAATACTGCAGGTGTGGGCCGTATCGAAGGTCAGCTGGGAGTTGCTGATGCTTATCCCGCCTCCCCTGTTCGCCCGGTTTTCCGCAATCCGTGTATGCTGAAGCGTAATATCAGAGCTTTTGCAAAAGATCCCTCCGCCGTCATCATAGGCGTAATTATCGTGCATATATACGCTGTCAAGGGTCAGCGTGGAGGATTCGCAATAAATTGCGCCCCCAGTATGCAAAGGAGAATAGCCGCCGCTGTAGGTTAATGAATCATAGGTGAACGTAACATCTTCCAGGGTAACCGCTGAATTGCTGCAATACAGGCCGGCTCCGAGGTCGGCTGTGTTGTCATCGATCAAGAGGTGATGCAGCAGGGGAGTTGAGTTCGCACACATGATCCCTCCACCGGGAGATCCAAAGTGCCCGGTCAGCCGGAGATGGCTGATCTCCGGACTCGAACCCACACACCAGATACCGGACCCGGAACCCAGGAGGGTCATTCCGGATACCCGGTTGGCATGCGAATCTGAAAAATAGAAACCATAGCGTGCCGGTCCGGCATCCAGGATGGTTTGCGTCTCTGAGACTCCTGAAACGTCCACATAATCCGGCAAATACACCGGGAATGTTTCCCCGTTCAGGCTCCCGCTGTACGTCCCTGCCGACAGGTGCAGGGTGTGGTGATGAAGACTGTCGGCCCGGATTACCGCAAGTCCGTGACTCATGGTTTTCAGCGGGGTTCCGGCCGTCAGTCCGTCGTTGCCGTTATCCCCGGCGGGCGACACAAAGAGATCCGCATCCACCGGCTGGTATTTCCCGTGGAGGATATCAAACGTAAAATTGGACGGAGGGTTGGCATGGAACCCGGTAGGATTCATAACCATGAAGGTATCCAACACCGCAAGGACCAGTGTATCCGAATAGAGCTCGCTCCCCTGCCCGCCATAGTTGTCATAAATATTGCAGCGGGCGGACGGATCGAAAGTCACGATCGAACCTGTTCCGAATTTAATGGCGCCTCCCCGGCCCGACCTATTTCCTGTCAGCGTCACATTCGACAGGTAAATCTGACCGAAATTCAATATGCCTCCGCCTTCCCCTGAGCACATCGCATTATTATCGGCGATGACGGAATTTGTGATCCTGAGGTTTCCCCAGCTGACAATTCCACCACCGCCCCCTCCCGGGTATTCATCGCAATCGGCAGTATTGCGCGTGATCTTCACATGATCGAGCTGAACATTCCCGTTCGCGTTAATACCGCCCCCGTATGCCGGACTATACCCATGTCCCCAAAAAACACCCCAGGCCCAGTTATCACAAATTTCCAGGTGATCGAACCGGGCGTTGCCGTTGCACAAGATTCCACCTACCTGATCCCCATATCCATGTGTTATTTTAAACCCTGAAATGACTGCGGTATCGACAGTATTTATGGTTATGACATTTAACATACTACTTCCATCTATGATCGTCTGTGATATCAATGAAGTATCGCCGGTCATGATGAATTCAGATCCCAGTGTAATATTCTTATCATAAATGAAAAGATTCTCGAAATAAGTTCCCGGTTCCACCAGCACGGTGTCATGGTTCTGGGCGGAATCGATTGCCTGCTGGATGGTAGGATAATCGCCCGGCACATGGATGATCTGCGCCCGGAGGCCGGCGAACAGGCATAAAGTGGCCATAAAAAGCAGAATGACTTTTTTCATAGGATGCAGCTTTTAGGAATCAAAAATTTCTGTCGGAGATAGTAAAAGGGAGTGACTGGATGACCCGCCTGAGAGTCCAGAGATCATTGGTCGGAAAATTGTATATCAAAAATATTAAATCTTTAAAAAAAAATAATAATAAATTTTATCCTCGATAAATAAATATTATCCGCTTTATCCTGCCCGGATTGTAACATTAACCGCGAAATCCCATCTCTGGATAAAAATCTTGCCATGAAGAAGCTGCTCTCTCTTTTTCTCGCCATTCTCACACTGCCCTTACCCGCCCAGGATCATCTCCGGATCGGTTTCCTGGGATCCGCTCCCCCGGTCGGCCTTTCGGCGGATACGCTGTGGCAGTCGCTGCCTGTTCAGCATTTCAGTAAAACCGACCCCGATTCGGCAGGTTCCGATATTCCTCCGGCCACTTTCCGGATCGGGTACGGAACGGATTTCCTGTATATCCGGGCAGAGATCGTTTCCGACTCGCTGATCTTCCGCGACCGCGGCTATCAGAACGGCGACGGCATGATCGTGGTGATCGCCCGTCCCGCTCCCGGCGATGAACCTTCGCGTGAATTTTACGTTCTCGGATTCACCGCGCAGCCGGCAGGACAGTCCGGCTGGCAAAAGAAATTCATCTGGTACCGCAATGTGGACCTGGCGATGACCCGCCTCAATGAGGCCCGGTTTTCAGCCCGGCAGGAGGACCACCGGGTGATCCTGGAATGCCTGATCCCCTGGAGCGGAATATATCCTTACCATCCCTGGCTCTCCGGCGATATCGGGCTCAACGTGGCGGTGGTAAAGGCTGTCGGCAGCGACCGGACCTGGTACTTCCTGAAGGAGGATCCGAGCCTGCAAAGCGAGCAGCAGCCCAGGAGATATGTCCGGGGGGTTTTCGGGAATCCAACGCCGGCGGATGTTCCGCAAAGCGCTGCCATCCTTTCCGCCAATCATATCCGGGAAGGGGAAAACCTGAAGGTCCGGGTGGCTGTCAGCCCTCCGGCCGGGAATACTCTTTCTTTTCGATTCAACGTTTTCAGCGGAGAGCATGACCCGGTCTGTGGAAGGAGAGCGGAAATAAAGCCGGACACCGGGATCACCTGCGTTGAGCAGGAGATCCGCTGTTCTGATCTGGCGCCGGGGGGATACTCGCTCGAATGGAGCCAGTCGCCGGGCCATTCAAAGGGGACCCTCTGGTTCACGGTATTGCCTTCGATCTCCCCTGAAGAGCTGACCCTGCAACTTGAAGGAAGGAAGGCTTCCCTTTCGCCGGGCAGCTATGCCACCCTGCGGTTCATGATCGGGGATGCGGGCGAGGAGCTCCGGAATCTGAAACCTTACGAAACGGCTTATTCTATCCGGACCCGTCTCGAGGAGATCCTGAAGCTGATCCGGGATCCGAAAGATCTGATCGCCCAAAAAAAGGGGATCTTCCGGCGCGCTTTCCTTTCGGCCGTGGATACCACATACCGTCCTTATACGGTCAGCGTGCCGCAGGACCCCGATCCCGGCAGGCGGTACCCGCTGATGGTTTTCCTGCACGGCAGCGGGCAGGACGACCGGGAGATCCTGGAGTTTCTCCCCGATTACGGGATCCCCATGATCCAGCTCGCTCCCAACGGCCGGGGAACCAGCAACTGCTATGTGACCGATCATGCCCAGGAAGATATCGAAGAGGCCATCGAAGATGTCATCCGTAATTATCCGGTCGATACCACGCGGATCATCCTGGCCGGGTTTTCCATGGGAGGATACGGGGTTTACCGCACATGCTACGAACATCCCCGGCGGTACCGTGCCCTGGCTGTTTTCTCAGGAGGTCCTGATATCGCGGTCAGGTGGATCGGTCCGGATCAGATGAATTTCCTGGACGACCGGAATCTCACTCCCTTTTCGGGAAAGCAGCTGTTCATCTTCCACGGGACCCAGGACTTCAATATTCCAATAGATGAAACCCGGATGCTGGTTGAAAAGCTCAGGACTCACGGAGCTGCTGTCACGTATATTGAAGAACCCGTCGGACACGAAAGCCCGAACCAGGAAACGCTCGGGAAATTCAGGGAATGGCTGAAGGAAATTCTGACCAGGGACCAGCAGACAGCGACCAGAAACTAGCGCACCAGCATCACCGTACCCTTGTTGGTGATCTTCGTTTTGCTGTCGGTCTCATAGTACATCACCCAGGCGTACAACCCTACGGGGCAGGGCTGGCCATCCTGCTTCCCGTCCCAGGAATCCTCTATATCGTTGCTGTGGAAGACCATCTGCCCCCACCGGTCGTAGATCTCGATATTGAACTTGGTGATGTTCTCCGGCGGGATGCCGATGACCCGGAATTTATCATTGAGCCCGTCGCCGTTGGGAGAAAATGCATTGGGCAGGTTGGGCAGTACCACCACGGTCACGGAATCGGTGAACTGTTCTCCGTTACAAAGGGTGGCAATGACTTTATATTGGGTGGTCGCGTTCGGCGCCACGGTGACCGTGGGCCCGTCGCCCAGGAAATCGGATCCCTGGTACCAGGCATAGGTGATCTTCTCTCCCGGCACGATCGGCTCCAGGCGGAAGGGGACCGGGGCCACCTGGAAGCTGTCGATGGAGGTGGGCGTATATTTCCATCCTTCCGGAACGGTGACCTCCCAGACCGTATGGTTCCTGCCCGGGACGGTCGTCCCGAAAGTCCCGATGGAATTCTGGATGCCCTGGGTCGCCTCATGCGTTGCATTGGGCTCCTGGCAGGTCGGCTTGACGTAAATATGATTTTCGATCGTGTTCGAGCCTTCGTCCAGCACGATCTGGAAGGTGGCGAAATCGGAGTTCTCACACTGGAACAGGGGCGTCTGGCACCACATGACCACCAGCTTCCGGTTGGGAGCCTGCCCGATCGTCAGGTAAAATATATAGGGGCTGCCGGCTGAGATGGGGTTCAGGTCCATGAAGGGTCCGCAGATGCAATTCTTGGGAGTGTTCGGATCGAGGCTGGGCAGCAGGATCCCGCGTACCCCTTTGGAATTCAGGTTCGGCGAAAAGCTGATCCATCCGTTCGCCCCGATATAGAACTGGTCGAAAATATTCCCATAGAAGCTGAAGGAGAATCCGATCGGGAACGGCCCTTCCACGCCATCGTCGCTGGTGGTGACCCCCGTGGCGATCTCCCCGTAGGTGGCGGTAAGGGTAACGGCCACTCCGGAGGTGATGGTGTCGTTAGGGCCGGCGTCGAGCTGTGCAAGGAGGGGCTCCGTGCAAAGAAGGAAGAGGATCAGGACAGATAAAACTTTTTGCATTAATGACCGATATCTAATGACCCATGACTTATGACCCTTCCGGTAGAAATCCTTCCGAAGCATCCCCATCGTGTTACAACGTACAAAAATGCTTAATTTGTATCAAATTCCCTACTTTTGTCTGAAATTTCAGGGTTTCGCGGAAACTATCATCCCTTACCAGATATGAAAAAAGATACCAAGTTATTCTCGATCATTAAGAAAGAACTTCACCGCCAGACGAGCGGGCTGGAGCTGATCGCATCCGAGAACTTCGTAAGCGACCAGGTTTTGAAAGCCATGGGCTCCTGTCTCACCAACAAATATGCGGAAGGATACCCCGGGAAGCGCTATTACGGCGGATGCCAGAACGTGGATGAATCGGAGCAGCTGGCCATCGACCGTGCCAAACTTTTATTCCGGGCCGGCTGGGCCAATGTCCAGCCCCATTCGGGCGCACAGGCGAACATGGCCGTGCTGATGACGGTGCTGAAGCCCGGCGACACCTTTATGGGCCTCGATCTTGCCCATGGAGGACATCTTTCGCACGGCTCGCCGGTGAATTCTTCCGGGATCCTGTACAAGGCCGTGGGTTACCAGGTGGAGGAAGCCACCGGTGTGATCAACTACGATAAAATGGAACAGAAGGCGCTGGAGGTGAAGCCCAGGCTGATCCTCGCCGGCGCCTCGGCCTATTCGCGTGACTGGGACTATAAGCGGATGCGGGAGATCGCCGATAAGGTCGGCGCCATCCTGATGGCGGATATTGCCCACCCGGCAGGATTGATCGCACGGGGTCTCCTGAACGATCCCATGCCCTGGTGTCATGTCGTGACCACCACCACCCATAAAACCCTGCGCGGACCGAGGGGCGGAATGATCCTCGTGGGGACGGATTTCCCGAATCCCTGGGGTCTGACCACCCCGAAGGGCGAAGTGAAGACCTTCACCCAGCTGCTGGATTCGGCGGTTTTTCCGGGAGTCCAGGGAGGGCCGCTGGAGCATGTGATCGCGTCCAAGGCTGTCTCATTCTTTGAAGACCTCACCGACGGGTACCTGGATTATGTGATCCAGGTGAAGAAGAACGCCGCGGTGATGGCACAGGCATTCGTGGATAAAGGCTATCATGTCATTTCCGGCGGGACCGACAACCACCTGATGCTGATCGACCTGCGGAAGAAATTCCCGGCGGTCACCGGCAAGCAGGTGGAGAACACGCTGGTGAGGGCCGATATCACGGTGAACAAGAACATGGTGCCGTTCGACAGCCGATCGCCGTTCCAGACCTCCGGCCTGCGGATCGGGACCCCGGCCATCACCACCCGCGGACTGAAAGAAGAGCACATGGCGCCGATCGTGGAAATGATCGATGAGGTGATCTCGGACATCGAGAACGAAAATATCATCACGTCGGTCCGGAAGAAAGTGAATGAAATGATGATGGATCGACCGTTATTCGCCTGGTAAGTGAAATTCTTGTATCTCATCCGGCATGCAAAATCTTCCTGGGACGAACCGGGAACCGGGGATGCTGAACGCCCCCTGCTGAAGAAGGGTATTGATAAGACCCGTAAGGTCATCCGCTTCCTGAATGACCGTTCCATAAAAGCCGACCTGATCATTTCCAGTCCGGCGGTCAGGGCCTTTGAAACCGCTAAGCTGGTGGCTGCCGGGACCGGGTACCCGGAAAGCGGCATCCGGATTGAAAAAGCAATATACGAAGGCGACCCGGCTGAAATGGCCGAACTGATCTCCGGAACACCGGATAAGGTGGGATCGCTGATGGTGTTCGGGCATAACCCATCGATCACCGGGCTGGCCAACCGGTTCATCCACCCGGCGATCGAGATGCTGCCCACCACCGGCGTGGTATGTATTTCGTTTGATACCGGCTCGTGGGATAAAATAAGCACGGCGAAAGCGGTGAAATCTTTTGTGGTTTATCCAAAAATGCTCGAATAAATGGAACCGAAGCTCAACAAGGTGATCCTGAACCGGGAGGTAAGCTGGCTCCATTTCAACGGAAGGGTGCTCCAGGAGGCAGCCGACCTGCGCAACCCGCTGATCGAGCGACTGAAATTCCTCGGGATCTTTTCCAATAACCGGGATGAGTTCTTCCGGGTGAGGGTGGCCACCGTGAACCGGATGCTGAAGGTCGACAAGGTCCATTACGATACCAGCATC
>DATJQF010000115.1:0-16794 GCA_035505995.1 Bacteroidales bacterium | reverse complement strand
GCCCCGGTGCTTCAGGTAACGGAATCTCCGGTAAACCTTGTAAGGTCCCCGCGGGATCCTTTTTCCTGGAGTTTTTCCCGGGCCCATGGACAAACGGTTAGGATCAGTATTTATCGGCTACCGGGGGGATCATCCCTGAGGAATATCCGCCGGCATCCAGCTTTTCCTTGATATGATAAAACGTATCGATCGTGTACTTTACATCTTCCAGGGTATGCACGGCGGTGGGGATCAGCCGGAGCATGATCACGCCTTTCGGAACCACCGGGTAGATCACCATCGAGCAGAAGATCCCGAAATTGGCGCGGAGATCATGCACGATCTGGGTGGCTTCGGTAATTCCTCCTTTCAGGAAGACCGGGGTGACGGGAGATTCGGTCCTGCCGATATCGAATCCTCTTTCCCTGAGTCCGCTCTGCAGCGCATCAACGATCGTCCAGAGCTGCTCCCGGAGCTCCGTCCGGGTTTTCAGTAATTCCAGCCGCTTCAGCGATCCGATCACCATGGGCATCGGAAGGGACTTGGCAAAGATCTGCGAACGCATCTTGAAGGCCAGCATCTTGATGATCCGCTTTTCACTTGCAACAAAAGCACCGATCCCGGCCATGGCCTTGGCAAAGGTGCCGAAATAAACATCCACGCCTTCCATCACCTGTTGCTGTTCGCTCGTCCCTTTTCCCGCGCTTCCCATCGTTCCGAATCCGTGCGCATCATCCACCAGGAGCCGGAAATTATACTGATCCCGGTAGGAGAGAATCCCCCGGAGATTTCCCAGGTCACCGGACATCCCGTATACGCCTTCGGTGATCACCAGGATCCCGCCGCCGTTCTGGTCTGCAATTTTCTTTGCCCGGCTCAGCTGTTTGCCCAGGCTTTCCATGTCGTTGTGGGGATATACGAACCGTTTTCCCATATGCATCCGGAGTCCGTCGAGGATGCAGGCATGCGATTCCGAATCGTAAACGACCACATCGTGGCGGTCCAGCATCGAATCGATGATCGAGACCATGCCCATATAGCCGTAGTTCAGCAGGTAAGCGGCTTCCTTTCCTTCAAATGCCGCGAGCTCGTGCTCCAGCTGTTCGTGATATTCGGTCTGGCCCGACATCATCCGGGCGCCCATGGGGTATGCCAGGCCCCATTGTTCGGCAGCCTCTGCATCGGCCTGCCGCACCTCGGGATGGTTCGCCAGCCCGAGATAATTGTTCAGGCTCCAGACCAGGCATTCCTTGCCCTTGAATATCATCCGGTTGGAGATCGGTCCTTCCAGCTTCGGAAAATAATAGTACCCGTATCCCTGGTCGGCCCACTGGCCCAGCGGGCCCAGGTTCGCGACTGCTTTTTCGAATAGATCCACCTTGGTAGGTATTAGTTTGACTTGTCTGATTTTCCTGCGGGCAAAATTAGCACTTTGGCAGGGATTAAAAAATATTGCCGGGATCTCTTTTTGAACCGGCAACCGGTTATACTAATCAGGGGGCCCCGATCGTTATAATCAGGCCTTTCTCCCGGTAATAATTTGTTGTGATTCAATAAAAAATCGTAATTTTGCGCCCATGAAAAAAGGAACCTCGCTCTTCCTTCTCGTTTTGCTTGTTTATCTAGTGACTTCATGCAGTTTCCAGAAAATTCTCAAGAATGGCGAGCCGGACGCAAAATACGAGGCCGCCCTCAAGATGTACAATGAGAAGGATTATTCCCGGGCGCTGCAACTATTTGACCAGCTGATGGGCGTGATGCGGACCAGCGAGAAATCGCAGAAGATCTATTATTATTACGCCTATTGCTATTACTACCAGAAGGATTATACGCTGGGGGCCTATTATTTCAAAAGGTTCGCGAATAATTTCCCCAACACCCGGGAAGCGGAAGAATGCATGTTCATGAGCGCCTACTGCAATTTCCTGAATTCGGCCGACTATTACCTGGACCAGTCGAATACCTATGATGCGATCAAGGATCTGCAGCTCTTTATCAATACCTATCCAACGAGTTCCAGGATCCCTGAATGCAACGACCTGATCGATAAGCTCCGGAGCAAACTTGAGTTCAAGGATTATAAGATCGCGAAAATGTACTACCGGATGGATGAATATATCGCAGCGATCACCTGCCTGAACAACATCCTCAAAGAATACCCGGAGACAGCCCGCAAGGAGGATATCCTTTACCTGACATTCAAAAGCTATTACAAATACGCATATTCCAGCGTGGATCAGAAGAAGAAGGAACGATACGGCAAAGCGTTTGCCACGCTGAACGACCTCGTGCAGATGTTCCCCTCCAGCAAGTACCTGCCGGAGCTGAACAGCATGAAGGTGAAAGCCCAGAACGAGGTGGACCGGATCGGGGCGCTGACCCGGAAAGCAAAACAAACCAGTGAAAACACCAAACAATAAATAACGGATGGATTATAAAAAGATCAAGACGGACAGTATCGCGGTGACGCGGAACATCGAAGATTTCACCCGGGGAACCGGTAACCTCTATGAGACCGTTTCCATTCTTTCCAAGCGGGCCAACCAGATTTCTTTGGAAATGAAGGAGGAGCTCAACCAGAAAATCTCCGAATTCGCCAGCACAACGGACAACCTGGAAGAAGTCTTCGAGAACCGCGAACAGATTGAGATTGCCAAGTATTACGAACATCTTCCCAAACCCTCGCTCATCTCCGTTCATGAATTCCTGAACGACGAGGTTTATTTCCGGAATCCGCATAAAGAGAAGCCGGACGAGTTCTAACCCGGAACCCCATGCTGAAAGGTAAAAAGATCGTCATCGGCGTTACCGGCAGCATCGCCGCCTACAAGATCCCGTTCCTGGTAAGGCTACTGATCCGGGAAGAAGCCGAGGTGATCGTTATGATGACCCCGGCCTCCAGGGACTTTGTTACCCCGCTGACGCTCTCCACGCTGTCCAGGCACCCGGTGATCATCGAGCCCTTTACCAAGGCCGACGGATCCTGGAACAGCCACGTGGAACTGGGCACCTGGGCCGATGTGCTGCTCCTGGCCCCGGTCACTGCCAATACCCTGGGGAAAATGGCGCATGGCATCGCCGACAACTTCCTGGTGACCGCTTACCTCTCCGCGAAATGCCCGGTCTTCTTTGCCCCGGCGATGGATCTCGATATGTACCTGCATCCCACCACGCAACAGAACATTGCCCTGCTGCGCTCCTTCGGGAATAATCTGATCGAGCCGCAAACCGGTGAACTGGCCAGCGGCCTCTCCGGACCGGGAAGAATGGCGGAGCCGGAAAACATCCTGGCAACGCTCCGGGATTTCTTTAAAAAAAAAGAGGAATTTAAAGGGAAAAAGATCCTGGTGACCGCCGGTCCCACGCAGGAACCGATCGATCCCGTGAGATTCATCGGGAACCGTTCCTCCGGCCTGATGGGCGTGGCCCTGGCGGAAGAAGCGGCCGGGAGGGGAGGAGCGGTGACCCTGTTGCTGGGTCCGTCATCCCTGGAGCCGGTGCTTCCCGGGATCCGGGTGATCCGGATCGGCACGGCAGAAGAACTCCGGCAGGAATGCCTGCTCGCTGCACCGGCAGCGGATATCATCGTCATGGCAGCCGCCGTTTCCGATTACAGGGTCCCTCACCCGGGAGCGAAAAAGATCAAGAAATCCGGCACAGACCTGACCTTGAAGCTGGAACCGGCTCCGGATATCCTGAAAGAACTGGCCGCAAAGAAGAAAAAGCGCCAGCTGATCGTGGGATTTTCCCTGGAGACCGATCATGAAATGGAGAACGCCCGGAAAAAGCTGAAAGAAAAGAATCTTGACATGGTCGTCCTGAACACCCTGAACGACCCCGGAGCGGGATTTGAGTCACTTACCAACAAAGTGACCCTTCTCCTGAAGAACGGCCGGGTGGTCCGGGGTAAGCTGAAATCCAAAAAAGAAGTTGCCGCCGATATCTTCAATGCCCTTCAAACCTTGTGACCCGATGAAAAAGATCATTCTGTTCCTGACCACGCTCCTTCTTTCGGCAACCGGCATCGCCCAGGAGTTGAACTGCCAGGTCTCGGTGACTTCCTCCCAGGTGGAGGGGACCGACAAGCAGGTCTTCCAGACGATGCAGAATGCGATATACGAATTCATCAACAGCCGGAAATGGTCCAATAACAATTTCCGCACGGAAGAACGCATTGAATGCACCATCCTGATCACGATCAGCGAACGGCTCAGCGCCGATGCCTTCAAGGGATCCCTGAACCTCGTCCTGCGCCGGCCGGTCCTGAATACCGCCTATAACACCGTTCTGCTGAACTATGTCGATAAGGATTTTGCGTTCGGATACGTGGAATACCAGCCGCTGGATTATAATGACGGGACCTTTACCTCGAACCTCACTTCCGTCCTGGCATACTATATCTACGTTTTCCTGGGGCTGGAATTTGATTCGTTTGCGCCTAACGGCGGGACCGTATACCTCCAGAAAGCACAGGACGTCGTGACCGCCGCCCAGAACTCCCAGGAGACGGGATGGAAAGGATATGAGAGCCAGAACAACCGGTACTGGCTGGTGGAAAATTTTCTGAATCCGGCCAATTCCGAGCTCCGCAATTTCATGTACCAGTATCACCGCAACGGTCTCGACATGATGTACGAAAAAGTGGACCAGGGCCGGGCAGCCATTACGGAGAGCCTGAACCTGCTCAAGACCATTTACGATGAAAGGCCCGATATCATGGCCCTTCGCCTGATCCTGGACGCCAAAAGGGATGAGCTGGTGAATATTTATTCCGACCAGAGGGTGCCGCCGATGGAAAAAACTACCGTAGCCAACCTCCTGAAAGAGATCGATCCTGCCAACAGCTCCAAATACCAGACGATCCTCCAGGGCAATTAATGCGTTTTCATTCTTACATTTGTACCGGGGGAAACCCGTTCCATGCTGGTAAAACTCACCATAGAGAATTATGCCCTGATCGATGAGCTGGAGATCGGCCTTTCCGGCGGGTTCACCGTGATCACCGGGGAGACCGGCGCCGGGAAGTCGATCCTGCTGGGCGCCCTGTCACTGATCCTTGGCCAGCGGGCGGAGACTTCCGTGCTGCTGGACCCGGATCGCAAATGCATCGTAGAAGGGACCTTCCTCATCCGGGGCTATGAGATGGAAGAGCTGTTCCGGGAGGCCGAACTGGATTACGACGATACCCTGATCCTGCGGAGGGAGATCGCCCCGAACGGCAAATCCCGCGCATTTGTGAACGATACCCCCGTCAACCTGAACCTGCTGAAAGACCTGGGCGACCGCCTGGTGAATATTCATTCCCAGCACACGATCACCACCCTGAACGACTCCGATTTCCAGCTTTCCGTTCTCGATAATTATGCGGGGAACCTGGCCTCCGCAAAGGAGTACCGGGAAACCTACCGCAGGTTCCTGGAGCAGCAACAGGAGCTGGCAAAGCTCCTCGAGGAGGATTCGCGGTCAAAAACCGACCGGGATTATTATCATTTCCTGCTGGACGAGCTTTCCGCCTCCACCCTCCGGGATGGTGAGCAGGAGGAACTGGAAGAACAGCTCCAGGTCCTTTCGCATGCGGAAGAGATCAAGACCAGCCTGGACCGTGCGATGCAGGAGCTCAGTGAAGGGGACCGGAACCTGCTGAACGGGCTGAATGAGGTGCTGGCTGTGATCAGCCGTCTGTCGGCGTACCAGTCGTCGCTGAAGGAGATCTCCGAGAGGCTGGACAGCGACCTGATCGACCTGAAGGATATTGCCTCCGTGATCGGGAAGCTCGGTGAGAACGTTCGCTACGACCCCGAAGAGCTGGACCGGATCACCCAGCGCCTGGACCTGATCTACCGCCTGGAGAAGAAACACAGGGTTGCTTCCGTCCGGGAGCTTCTTTCTGTCCGCACGGAACTGGAGGAACGCGTACGAAATACCGGAACGCTGGAAGACCGCATCAACCGTCTGAAAGCGGATACCGCTGCCGCCCGGCAAAGGCTGGAATCCATGGCGGAGAAGATCTCGGCCGCACGCAAAAAGATCACCGGGGAGATCGGGGAAAAGATACTGGAGTCGCTGGCCCGGCTGGCCATCCCGGACGCCGGTTTCAGGGTGGAATTGACCCCGACCGGTCAGCTGACCAAGGACGGCACCGATAAGGTGCGCTTCCTGTTCAGCGCCAACAAGGGCATCGAACCGGATGAGATCACGCGCATCGCCTCCGGCGGAGAGCTTTCCCGGCTGATGCTCAGCATTAAATCCCTGATCTCGCAGAAAAACCTCCTGCCGACGATCATCTTCGATGAGATCGACAGCGGGGTATCGGGGGAGGTGGCCGGCAAGATCGGTGCGATCCTGAAGGACATGGGTGCGACCATGCAGGTGATCGCGATCACCCACCTTCCGCAGATCGCCGGGAAAGGGGAATCGCATTTCAGGGTGTACAAGGAAAGTGGCAATGGTACCGCGCGTTCCCGGATCAAAAAGCTGAACCGGAATGAACGGCTGCACGAGATCGCCAAGATGGTGAGCGATGAAAAAGTAACGCAGGCAGCGGTCAAGGCTGCCAGGGAACTGTTAAATTAGGGACTGATATAAGGGAGGAGCCATGGGATACAATCTTTTACAGGGTAAGAAAGGGATCATCTTCGGCGCACTGGATGAAAAATCACTGGCCTGGAAGGTGGCGACCCGGTCCAGGGAGGAAGGGGCGGCCTTCACCCTTTCCAACACCCCGGCCGCCATCCGTTTCGGGGCGCTGAAAGAGCTGGCGGAACAGTGCGGCTCGGTGATCATCCCGGCCGATGCGACCAGCCCGCGGGATCTCGAGCAGGTCTTTCAAAAATCGATGGAGGTCCTCGGAGGCAGGATCGATTTTATCCTCCATTCCATCGCGATGTCCATGAACGTCAGAAAGAGCCGGGAATACGATGACCTGGATTACGATTTTTACCAGAAGACGATAGATATTTCGGCCCTGTCGTTCCATAAAATGCTGCAGGTGGCAAAAAAGCTGGATGCCATCAACGAATGGGGCTCGGTGGTGGCCATGTCGTATATCGCTTCCCAACGGACCCTCTACCGGTATAATGATATGGCCGACGCCAAAGCCATGCTCGAATCCATCTGCCGCAGCTTTGGTTATATATACGGGCGGGAAAAGCATATCAGGATCAATACCATTTCCCAGTCGCCGACCCTTACCACCGCGGGGGGAGGGGTGAAAGGCATTGATGCGCTCATGGACTTCACGGAAAGGATGTCCCCGCTGGGCAACGCGGATGCCGACGAATGCGCGGGATTCTGTGTGGTCATGTTCTCCGACCTGTCCCGGAAGATCACTATGCAGAACATCTATCACGACGGCGGGTTCTCCAGCATGGGCATGAGCTTCAAGGCCATGGCCCAGTACCGGAAGTGCCTGGATGAGGACGAATGATTTCGTTTTTCCCGTGATCCTTTTTTTTATCTTTGCACCCGCAATTACCGGGGATCTTTATTTATTAACTTACCTGAATATCTGATTTAAACTGACTGTAAATGAAAATATTGGTTTGCATCAGCAACGTTCCGGATACGACCACGAAAATTAAATTCGTCCCTGATTTCAGCCAGCTGGACGCGACAGGGATCCAGTGGGTGATCAACCCCTGGGATGAGCTTTCCCTGACACGGGCCCTGGAACTGAAAGATGATCCGGCAAGCGGGGTGACCGCGGTCAGCGTGGCCCATGTGGGAACGGTAGGATCGGAACCTACGATCCGGAAAGCCCTGGCCATCGGTGCCGACGATGCCTTCCGGGTAAACGCAGAACCCTCGGATGCCTTCTTCGTTGCGCTCCAGCTGGCCGAAGTGGTGCGGAACAACCCGTTCGACCTGATCCTGTGCGGGATCGAATCCAGCGATTACAATGGATCAACCGTGGGAGGGATGCTGGCGGAATTCCTGGGAATACCCTCCGTATCCGCCGTTTCCAGCGTCGGGGTTGAAAACGGGCATATCCTTCTGAACCGGGAGATCGACGGGGGCAAGGAACAGGTACAGGTTCCCGTTCCGCTGGTAGCCGTCGTGCAAAAGGGAATTGCCAGGGAACCCAGGATCGCATCCATGAGGGGGATCATGACCGCCCGTACCAAGCCGATCCGGGTTTCAGAGCCTGTTGCCGGGGATCCGCTGACCGGAGTGGTCCGGTTCGAGATGCCCAAGCCCCGCGCGGCCTGCAAATTCGTGGACGCAGAAAACCCGAAACAACTGGTCGAGCTCCTGCAGAATGAAGCCAAAGTCATTTAATCCGAAGTCAATAATCCATCAACCATGTCAGTATTAGTTTACACCGAGAACTGGGACGGAAAATTCAAGAAACTTTCCTTCGAGCTGGTCTCTTATGCCGTGAAGGTGGCGGAAATGATGAAGACCGAGGCCGTTGCGCTTTCCATCGGGAATGCCGCGAAAGAGGAGCTCGATAAACTGGCCCGGTATGGTGCAAAAAAAATATTGAGCGTCACCGGCGATGCTTTCGGCATCCTCGATAACCAGCTGTTCACCGCCGTGATCGCAGAGATCGCCGGGAAAGAAAATGCATCCGTTGTCGTCCTGTCCAATAACAACACGGGCAAGGCATTGGCGCCCAGGCTTTCCGTGAGGCTGAAAGCCGGCCTGGGTTCGGGGGTTTCCCGTTTGCCGGTGAGCCTGGACCCGTTCACCATTTATAAAAAAGTGTATTCCGGGAATGCTTTTGCCAACGTGGTGATCAAGTCCCCGGTGCGCATCCTGACCCTCGCCCAGAATTCATTCGAGGTGGTGGAGGCCGGGAGCGTCAGCCCGTTGGAGCCACTGACCGTGAATGCCCAACCCGGCCAGGTAAAAACCACGGTGAAAGAAGTTCAGAAGCAGACCGGAAAGATCCTGCTGACGGATGCCGAGATCGTTGTTTCCGGAGGACGCGGCATGAAATCCCCCGACAACTGGGGACCGCTGGTCGAGCTGGCTGCCCTGCTCGGCGGCGCCACCGCCTGCTCCCGGCCGGTTTCCGATGAAGGCTGGAGGCCCCACGAAGAGCATACCGGCCAGACCGGCAAGATCATCGCCCCCAACGTTTATTTTGCATGCGGGATCTCGGGCGCAACGCAGCATCTTGCCGGCATCAGCGCAACAAAATATATCGTCGCCATCAATATCGACAAGGATGCGCCCATTTTCGAAGCCGCCCAGTACGGCATCATCGGGGATGCCATGAAAGTCCTTCCCAGACTCGTTGAAGCGGTCAAAGAGATTAAAGCAAAGTAAAACGAATCGAAGGACCCGGGATGATCCGACAACTGCTCTTTGCGTCCGTATTATTGATCACACTGGCCGCTTTCGCCTTCACTTCGGCCAGGATCTATCGTTTTTTCCGGTTGACCCGCCCCGGTTTCCCCGTACGTAACATCGGGAGGAGGTTCAGGATCATGCTGGCGGTGGCGTTCACGCAGACCAAGATCCTGCGCAAGCCGGTGATCGGCTTCTTCCATGTACTGGTTTTCTGGGGCTTCTGCTGGATCCTTTTCGGGAGCATCGAAATGGTGATCGACGGTCTTTCGGGTTCCGAACGTGCCCTGAAGTTCCTGGGTCCGGTTTACGATATCCTCACCGCTTCAGGGGATGTGTTCGCCGCCCTCATCGTGGTGTCCATCCTTATTTTCCTGGCCCGGAGGACATTCATTCATATCCGGCGTTTTGAAGGGATCGAAATGAAAAAGATCTCGCATATCGATGCGGAGATCGCCCTGCTGATGATCCTTTTTCTCATGGTGACGCTGATCGGCATCAACACCAGCTACCTTTCGATCAAACATGCGGCAGGATTGCCGGTAGCCGGAACGTTCCCGGTCAGCTTCCTGCTGACGGGCATGCTGTCGGCACTTCCGGTCAACTCCCTGAAGATATTGCTGGAGGTTTGCTGGTGGTCGCATATCCTCCTGATCTTCGTTTTCGCGAATATCCTGCCTTATTCCAAGCATTTCCATGTTTTTATGTCGGTGCCGAATGTGTTCCTCACCCGGCCCGGACCACTGGGCAGGATGACCCATATGGAACAGGTGACCCGTGAAGTGAGGCTCATGCTGGACCCGTCGCTTTCGCAGGAAGCCCAGTCCTCCGGGACACCGGAGCGGTTCGGCATCAGGGATTGCGAGGATGCCACCTGGAAGAATTACCTGGATTCCCTGGCCTGCACGGAATGCGGCCGCTGTACGTCCGTTTGCCCGGCCAACCTCACCGGCAAAAAGCTTTCGCCCCGGAAGATCGTCATGGACCTCCGGGCGCGGATGAAAGAAAAGGGTCCGCATCTGGTCCGGGAAGGTAAAGCATATACGGACCACCGTTCCCTGCTCCGCGATTACATTACCGAAGAGGAGCTCTGGGCCTGCACCACCTGCAATGCCTGTGCGAAGGAATGCCCGATCAACATCAATCAGCCGGAGATCATCCTCGACATGCGAAGATACCTGGTGATGGAAGAGGGCTCGGCCCCGGCTGCTATCAAAGCCTGCTTCAGCAATATCGAAAATAACGGCGCCCCCTGGAAGTTCTCTCCGGAAGACCGGCTGCTGTGGGCCAAAGGACTGCAAATGAAGATCCATGAAAGCTGAACCGGATAAGATGGAAACGAGGGAAATCAACGTGCCGGTCATGGCCGACCTGTTCACGAAAGGGATCCGCCCGGAATATTTGTTCTGGATCGGGTGTGCCGGTGCGTTCGACGACCGTTATAAGAAAGTGGCCCGCGCCTTTCTCAAGATCCTGACCCACCTGAAGGTCAGTTTTGCCGTGCTGGGGAAAGAGGAATCCTGCACGGGAGACCCGGCAAGGAGGGCCGGAAATGAGATGCTTTACCAGCTGCAGGCGCTGCATAACATCGATACTTTCACCCGGTACGGCGTGACCAGGATCTTCACCATCTGCCCGCATTGCTACAACATCTTCAAAAACGAATACCCCGACCTGGGAGGCAACTACGAGGTGATCCATTATACACAGTTCCTGGCCGGGTGCCTGGAAGACGGGAGTCTGTCGCTGGATCGCAAATCATTCGGGGACCAGCGCGTCACCTACCATGATCCCTGCTACCTGGGGAGGTGCAACGATATTTATGCGGAGCCGCGGAGGATCCTCCGGGCGATGACCTCAGACCTGGTGGAAATGGGCCGGCATAAAAGCTTCGCACTCTGCTGCGGCGCGGGAGGGGCGCAGATGTTCAAGGAGGCGGAAAAGGGGGATAAAGAGGTATTCCTGGAACGGACCGAAGAGGCCCTGTCGACCGATGCTTCCATTATTGCCACAGCCTGCCCGTTCTGCATGACGATGCTGACGGACGGGATCAAATATAAAAACGAAGAACAGAGAGTCAGGAACCTCGACATCGGGGAGATGATCGCCGATGCCCTGGATCTGTAATATCATTCCTAAAACAATTGAAATGGAACAAAGAAAAGTGCTGAAAAGCGGTGAATTCCTGGTCCATGAAGTGGAAGCGAAAGACATCTTCATCCCGGAGGAATTCAACGAGGAGCAGAAGATGATCGCCCAGACCTGCCGGGATTTCCTGGAAGCAGAGCTGTATCCGAACCTGGATGCCATCGACAGCCCGGATATCAACCTGATGAAAGCCACCCTGAAGAAAGCAGGGGAGCTGGGACTGATGGGCATTGCCGTTCCGGAAGAATACGGAGGATTCGGTCAGAACTTCATCACCCAGATGCTCGCGGCCGAAATGATCGGGGCCGGATATTCCTTCTCGGTCGCCTTCATGGCCCATACGGGCATCGGGACCCTGCCGATCCTTTATTACGGGAATGAGGAGCAGCGGCAGAAATATGTCACCCGCCTGGCCACCGGCGAACTGCTGGGCGCCTACTGCCTGACGGAGCCGGGAGCCGGAAGCGACGCCAATTCGGGCAAGACCCAGGCCCGGCTGTCGGAGGATGGCAGGCACTATATCCTGAACGGACAGAAAATGTGGATCACCAATGCCGGTTTTGCCGACATCCAGACGGTCTTTGCAAAGATCGGCACCGACCGCGTGCTCAGCGCCTTCATCGTGGAACGGAACCTGCCCGGCGTCGTTGTGAATCCCGACGAAAAGAAAATGGGGATCAAAGGATCCTCCACGGCGCAGATCTTCTATAATGACGTGAAAGTTCCCGTCGAAAACCTGATCGGGGAGAGGGGAGAAGGTTTCCGGATCGCCCTGAGCATCCTCCATATGGGAAGGATCAAGCTGGGAGCCAATGTGCTCGGCGCCGCCAAGAAAGCCATTACCGACTCGGTAAAATATGCAAACGAGCGGAAGCAGTTCTGCGTGCTGATCTCCACCTTCGGGGCCATCAAGCACAAGCTGGCCGAGCAGGTGATCCGCACTTTTGCGCTGGAATCCGCGATCTACCGGGTCAGCAACGATATCAACGACCAGATCGCGAAGAACAAGGCGGAAGGGATCGATAAGGGAAGGGCGACCATCGAGGGGATCAGCCACTATGCGGTGGAAGCCGCCATTCTTAAAGTCTATGGCTCGGAAGCGCTCGACTTCGTGGTGGATGAGGCCGTCCAGATCCACGGAGGGATGGGATATTCCGCCGAGATGATCGTGGAAAAAGGGTACCGCGATTCCAGGATCAACCGGATCTTTGAAGGCACGAACGAGATCAACCGGCTGCTGGTGGCCGACACCGCGATGAAGCGGGCCATGAAGGGCGATTTCGACCTCTTCGGGGAGGCGGAAAAGCTGTATGCCTCGCTCGATACGGTTTCCGGCGGTACGGTCCCGGAAAGCTACTATCCTGAAAAATACCATTACCTAAAGAATTTCAAGAAGGCCGCGCTGCTCATCATCGGGGAAGCCACCCGGCATTTCGCCAAGAAGCTGATGCACGAGCAGGAAGTGATGAACAACATTTCGGACATGGTGACCGGCATCTATATCGCGGAATCGCTGGCCCTGAGGGTGGAGAAAATGACCCCGGTGAAAGGGCCCGATGCCATGGCCGTGTACGGGAATATCCTGGATGTTTTTATTTATGACACGGCGGAAACGATCAGGAAAGCCGCCTTCGACGCGGTCTACTCATTTGCGGAAGGAGAAGCCGCCGGCCGGCTGATCAAGGCAATCGACCGGCTGACCATGGTCAAAGGACCGAATGTGAAAGAAGCGCGCCGCAAGATCGCCGATAAGCTGATCGCGGACAACAGCTACAAATTCTGACCGGAAGCAAACTCCATAAAGAAGCCCCGGGTTCTGTGAACCCGGGGCTTCTTATCTCCTGCCTCTTCTTTCCTTATTGTAAAATCGAGGTTCAGTTCTTGGATTGTGCCAGTTCTTTAGGCTCGGCTGCTTTCTGGGAGATGGTGATCTTGATGGAGGAAGAGGCCTCGTCATAATCGATCAGGATCTCATCCGCGATATTGATCTTAACACGGATCATTTCTTCCGCCAGCGCATCTTCGATGTACTTCTGGATCGCCCGCTTCAGGGGCCGCGCGCCAAACTGGGCATCCCATCCCTTGTCGCAGATGAAGTCCTTCGCCTTGTCCGTGACCGTGATCTGGTATCCCATCGAACGGATCCGGTCGTACAGGTGCGACAGCTCGATATCGATGATCTTCTTGATGTCGTCTTTCTCCAGGTTGTCGAAGATGACCACATCGTCGATCCGGTTCAGGAACTCGGGGGCAAACGATTTTTTCAGCGCATTTTCAATGACGCCTTTCGCATAATCCGAGCTGCCTGCCACTTTGGCCGAGGTGGCAAATCCCACGCCCTGCCCGAAATCCTTCAGCTGCCTGGATCCGATATTGGAGGTCATGATCACGATGGTGTTCTTGAAATCGACCCGGCGGCCGAAGCTGTCGGTGAGGACCCCGTCATCCAACACCTGCAGCAGCAGGTGGAATACATCCGGATGGGCTTTTTCGATCTCGTCCAGGAGCACGATAGAGTAGGGGCGGCGGCGGATCTTCTCGGTAAGCTGCCCGCCTTCTTCATACCCCACATACCCCGGAGGCGCTCCGATCAGCCTCGATACGGCGAACTTTTCCATGTACTCGCTCATGTCGATCCTCACCAGGGCGTCTTCCGTGTCGAACAGGTACCGGGCCAGGATCTTGGCCAGGTGGGTTTTCCCGACACCCGTCGGACCGAGGAAGATGAACGTCCCGATGGGCTTGTTCGGATCCTTCAGGCCGGCGCGGTTCCGGCGGATGGCGCGCACCACTTTCTTGATGGCGTCTTCCTGACCGATCACCGAATGCTCCAGCTCGCCTTCCATGTTCAGCAGCCGTTCGCTTTCATTCTTGGCGATCCGCTGCACCGGGATGCCGGTCATCATGGCCACCACTTCGGCTACATTATCTTCGGTCACCATCTCCCGGTTGATCTGGGCCTGCTCTTCCCACTTCCTCTTTTCCTTGTCCAGCAATTCTGTCAGCTTCCGCTCCATATCCCGCAGGTCGGCCGCCTCCTCGAATTTCTGGCTGTTGATCGCCTGCATCTTGTTTTTCCGGGCTTCCTCGATCTGGCTTTCGATCTTGATGATGTTGTCAGGCACATGGATATTGGATATATGCACCCTCGCCCCGGCTTCGTCCAGCGCGTCGATGGCCTTATCGGGGAGATAGCGGTCGGTGATGTACCGGTTGGTCAGGTTCACGCAGGCCCGGATCGCATCGGGAGTGAACCGGACCAGGTGATGATCTTCGTATTTTTCCTTGATATTGGTGAGGATCTCGATAGTCTCTTCCACGGTGGTGGGATCCACCAGTACTTTCTGGAACCGGCGTTCGAGGGCGCCGTCCTTCTCGATGTACTGCCGGTATTCGTCCAGCGTCGTGGCGCCGATGCACTGGATCTCCCCGCGGGAGAGAGCCGGCTTGAACATGTTGGAGGCATCCAGCGAACCCGAGGCATTCCCGGCTCCTACGATCGTATGGACCTCATCGATGAAGAGGATGATGTTGGGATTCTTCTCCAGCTCGTTCAGGACCGCTTTCATGCGTTCCTCGAACTGTCCCCGGTACTTGGTCCCCGCCACCAGCGAGGCCAGGTCGAGGGAAATGATCCTTTTGTTGAACAGGGCCCGCGATACTTTCCGTTGTACGATCCGGAGGGCCAGCCCTTCCGCGATGGCCGATTTTCCGACTCCCGGTTCCCCGATCAGGATCGGGTTGTTCTTCTTCCGGCGGCTCAGGATCTGGGCGATCCGCTCCAGCTCTTTCTGCCGGCCCACGATCGGGTCCAGCCTGCCTTCTTCGGCGGCCCGGGTGATATCGCGCCCGAAATTATCCAGGACCGGCGTTTTCGATTTGGATTCGGAGCCTTTCTTGGAAGGTGGCGTAAATCCCTTTCCGCCTTCCTCGGGATCCTCTTCGTCATCGTCTTTGGGAAGGATATCCTTCGGGGCTTCCGGGAATTCTTCCGCACCGTTCGACAGGATCGACTTCAGCTCGTCGCGCACCAGCTCATACGATACGCCCAATCCCTGCAGGGTCCGGGTGACCAGGTTATTTTCGTCTTTCAGGATGGCGAGGAGGAGATGCTCCGTTCCGATCAGCTCGCTGTTGAACCATTTGGCTTCCAGGTAAGTGATCTTCAACGCCCGTTCCGATTGCTTGATGAGGGGGATGTTTTCGGGATTGACCGGCTTTTCCTTCTGGCTGGCGACCGAGGATTCGATCTTCCTCCGCAGATCGTTGAGATCCACGTTGAGGCCTTTCAGGATCTTGATCGCAAGACCTTCGCCTTCCCGGATGATTCCCAGTAATAAATGTTCAAGCCCGATATAGTTGTTTCCCAGCCTCACCGCCTCTTCGCGGCTGAAGATCAGAACATCCTTGACCCGTTGAGAAAATTTTGCTTCCATATTTTGTTTCAGGTGGCTACCTGTTTAGATCATGATGAATAATTATAAAAGCAAAGGTACCAGCAATGATTATACCAAATGCAAGAGCATGAAAAATTGACGTACCCGCTGATGCCAGAATCCCTGTTTTCAAATGTACGATTCAATCCCCGGAGATCGTTCTGAAGTGCCAATATTTATTAACATTTCCGTGTTAGTAATCCTCAAAATTTTGTGCCCGGATCCTTAGGTAATAACGGATTTATTTCTTAATTTCGCATAGAAGTTTGAATAATTTTAACTATCTGATATTTAGACGATTAATTTGATAACCAATGGACGAGGGAGACAAAATCCTGAAGGTCAATATTGAGAACCAGATGAAATCGGCCTACATCGATTATTCGATGTCGGTGATCGTGGCCAGGGCGCTGCCGGATGTCCGCGACGGGTTAAAGCCGGTTCATCGCAGGGTGCTTTTTGGGATGTATGAATTAGGGAACCTCTCCAACCGCCCCTATAAGAAGTCTGCCAGGATCGTAGGGGAGGTGCTGGGAAAATATCATCCCCATGGCGATACCTCCGTGTATGACGCCATGGTCAGGATGGCCCAGGATTGGTCGCTCCGGTACCCGCTGATCGACGGGCAGGGAAATTTCGGGTCGATGGACGGGGATAACGCGGCGGCCATGCGGTACACCGAAGCGCGGATGAAAAAGATCGCAGAGGAGATGGTGACCGACATCGACAAGAACACGGTCGATTTCAAGCTGAATTTTGACGATACGCTCCAGGAACCGGTAGTGCTGCCGGCCAAGATCCCCAACCTGCTGCTGAACGGCGCCTCCGGGATCGCCGTCGGGATGGCCACCAACATGGCGCCTCACAACCTGGGCGAGCTGGTGGACGGGATCACCGCCTATATCGATAATAAAGCCATCACGATCCCCGAGCTGAT
>DATJQF010000114.1:0-10765 GCA_035505995.1 Bacteroidales bacterium | reverse complement strand
TACCCCTACCTGATCATTTTTAACGGAGGCCGGATCTACGTCAGGGATGAAACAAAGGAAAGCCGGTTCGATGTCCGCGATAACAAGATGTTCAGCGAGATCAACCATATCCTCGTGGGAAGCGTGAACGGCACCCTGTTCACGGATAAGGGTAGATTTATCTCCTATTACCTGCAAAGTACCTCCCGGTATTTGGTGAAGCTAAAGCCGATGTCCCCGGTACTCCGGACGTATCTGAGCGAGATCCGGCTCTTCTTTGATAAAAACGACCATACGGTTTCTGAAATTGAAATGATCGAGCCCTCCGGTGATAACACCCGGATCCGGTTCACCGGCAAAGTATTTAATCAACCTGTTTCCGATGACAAATTCGATACTAAATAAAGGGATCCTTGCAGGGGTCCTCCTGTTGCTGGCAGGATCCGGCACGGCCAATGGGCAGAAGCCGATGTTTACTTTCAACCAGACCGCAAGGTGGAATCAGCCCTTCCCCGGGGATTTTGATAAGGCCCTTTTCCGGTCAACCCTGGATGTAACGGACCACCACCTGACCGGCATGATGCTGATCAAGCGGACCAGCGACAGCTCCTTCCGGATCAATTTCTCCAACGAAGTGGGGATCACTTTCTTTGACCTCGAGATCACCGACCGGAAGATGACCGTTATCACTATTTTCCCTGACATGGACCGGAAATCGCTCCTCTCTTTCCTCGAAAGGGACTTTCGCCTGCTGCTCTTCCGGGACCGCACGGTCAGGAGCATGAAAACGGAGGATCACTGCAGCTCCGATTCCCTGATCATCTACCATGTGACTTCCGACTGGGGTAAATACGATTATACCGTTCATTGCGGGATCCTGGCCCTGAAGGGGATCGATTCAGCCGCGAACGGATTCAAACGGACTTCGCTGGATTTTATCTATGGAGAGCAACCTATCCCATTGAAGATCAACATAAAGAATCCTTCGATCCGCCTCCTCCTCCACCTTTCCCTGATCGGCAGTTAAGGGCCCGCCACTAAGCCGGATTCCTCTTTTTTCCTTACTTTTACCGTTGATTTAAGGCCTTAACGGGCGGACGATGCTGAAGAATGATTTTTATCAGGTTCTGGATCAAACCGGTGCACGGAGTCAGGAAGGATCTTCCGGAAGATTCACAATTACGGTCGGGTTGAATGAACCCCATCGGATCTATGAAGGTCACTTCCCCGGTAACCCGGTCGTACCGGGCGTTTGCCAGGTTGCCCTGATCCGGGAACTCGTCTCCGGGATCCTCGGAAAGAACCTGCGGCTGGAAACGGCGGATAACATCAAATTCCTCTCCATGATCCAGCCGGGCGTGCAGAAGAGGTTGAAAGTGGACCTGGAAATAAAAGACGCTGCAGAGGGAAAGCAGGAGGTGCAGGCATTGATCTCAGCGGATGAAAAGATCTTTATGAAATTCAAAGGGCAATTTAAACCGGGCGGGTAACGGGTGACGGAAAAGAAAAAACATATAACGGAATTTACGGTCAGAGGGTATGAGCTGGACTCTTACGGTCATCTGAACAATGCTGTTTTCCTTCAATATCTCGAACAGGCTCGCTGGGAATATACCCGCGATACCGGGATGCTGGGCGATTTTTGCGCAAAAGAACTGTTCCTGGTGGTGGTGGAAACCCATATCCGTTACATGCAGGAGGCGCGCCTTTTCGACCGCCTTTCGGTGGAGACGGACTGCCTCTGCAGCGCTCCTTTCCTGGTCTTTCACCAGCGCATCCTGAACCGCACGCAAAAAAAGCCTTCGGCGCGGGCCACGGTAAAAACCATATTCATCAACCGGGAAAGAGAGCCCCAGGACATACCCGGATCGATCCTGGAGAAGATCTAAACAGATTACATGGAAAAGACAGGGACCGTACAATGGGAAGTCAGGGACTCGGTAGGCATTCTTTCACTGGCCCACCCTCCCGAAAATTTTCTGACGGAGCCGGAATTCGTTCCGCTGGAAAAGCTTCAGGAATGGGTTGAAGCCGGAGAAGTGCGTGCTTTGGTCATTACGGGGACCGGCAGACATTTTTCGGCGGGGGCCGACCGTGAGGAGGTTTTCCGGATCGCGGAGAAAGGCGAAGAGCTCTTCAAGAAGCTGATGCGTGGAAAAGCGTTGCTCGATTATATCGAGAACCTCCCCATCCCCTGTTTTGCCATGATCCGCGGGGTATGCTTCGGAGGCGGGCTGGAGATCGCTCTGGCCTGCCACATCCGGTATTGCAGCGAAAATGCGCTGTTCGCCTTCCCGGAAACCAATCACGGGCTGATGCCCGGACTGGGAGGCACCATCCGGCTCCCGGGCAAGATCAATTTCCTGGAATCCCTCGACATGATCCTGGGCGGGGATATGATCAGCGCCGACCTGGCCAGGGAGATCGGGCTGGTGGATGAGATCTTCCCGGAAAGCGACCTGAATGAAAACACGTTCCACCTGATCCGTAAAATGATCGAGAACCGCTCGGCCGAAGTGATCCGGTCGGTGATGCAGGCGCTTCATAACGCCCGGAAACTGCCGGTCGCGGAAGCGATGAAGGAAGAATCCAGGATGTTTTGCGACCTGGCCAGGAAAGAAGCGGAGCGCAGAAAAAAGAATGAAGAATAGGAAGCCATTACGCCTATGCCGTTTTCACAGTATAAAACGATCTCATTCAGCCTTTCGGACGGGATTGGCCATCTCGAGCTGAACCAGCCGCCGTCGAACCATATGACGGTCGGATTTTTCATGGAGCTGGGAAGGCTCACCGCCGAGCTTCATAAGCTGAAGAAAGTGAAAGGGATCGTCATCAGCGGGAAAGGAAGGCATTATTCCTCGGGAGCCCATCTGGGAGAGCTCCTGGGCCTGGTGGAGACCGGCCGGCACTTTGCCCCTTCCGGAAGTTCCGCTTCCCTGGAGATCTTTCTCGAGGATAATTACGGATCCTTCCGGTATTTCGAGGAAGCCGGGATCCCGGTGGTATCGGCCATCCGCGGGGTTTGCCTGGGTTCCGCCCTGGAACTGGCGCTCTTCAGCCATTTCCGGCTCTGCGGAGAGGATGCCGTATTCGGGCTGCCGGAAGCATCCTTCAACCTGATGCCGGGCATCGGCGGCATCTCCCGGCTCGTCCGGCTCACCGGCACCGCCGGGACCCTGAACCTGGTGTTACACGGGAATACCTTCGACGCGAGGGAAGCCAGGTCCTATCGCCTGGTGGACCGGATCCTGCCCAAAAGAATGCTGGTCGACCTGGCCCTGGAATTCACCCGGAAGATCGCTTCCGGGTATCGCCGGGAACTGAAGCCGTTATACCTTAAGAACTTTTTCCCGAATGAGAACTGAGGCACCGGTCAACTTCCCGGGAAAACCCGTCCGGATCAGCGGATCCGGGCATTTTCTCCCCGGACCCTCCATCCCGATGGAAGAGGTGGACCGCTACCTCGGCGAGCTCACCCGGGCCCCGGCCAAGGTCACCTCGTGGCTGAAACGGCTGCAACCCCTGATGAAAGAACTCGTGGAAGTGGAGTACTATCACTTTGCCATCGACCCGGTCACCCGGAAATTCACGGAGGACAATATCACTATGTCGGTGAAAGCGGCCCGGTCAGCCATTGCGGATGCCGGGCTGCAGCCCGAAGATATCGACCTGATCGTTTACGGGAGCGCCCACCAGGACCAGATGCCCACCGCTTCGGTCCGCATCCAGGAACAGCTGGGCATCGAGCATTGCGGGGAAGTTTCCGTCCATGCCAACTGCACCTCGGCTTACAAAGCCCTGCTGATCGCGTTCGATTTCCTGCGGACCGGCAGGTACCGGAATGCACTGGTAATCTCATCCTCCATGTCTTCGTCGGAACTCGTGTCAGAATATTACAACCAGCCCCTGGTGAAGAAAGAAGAGGTGTTCCTCCGCTATTTCCTGAGCGACGGCGCCGCGGCACTGGTGCTGCAGGGAGAGAATACGCGGAAGCGGGGACTTTATGTGGACCACGTCTATATGGAATCGATCGGAGGGAAAAAGCCGTCCGCCATGGGGAACCGGCGTCCCGCCTACTGGATGAACCCGAAGGAGGAATACGAGAAAGGGTATCACCACCTTTCGCAGATGTTCCAGGAGGAGCTCCGGGCAAACTTTCACGACGCGGACGGCTCGGTTTTCCTGAAAGGGCTGAAGCGGATGCTGGCAGGTTATCCTGTCGATCTGTCGCGGCTCCGCTTTTTCCAGGTCAATTTTCCCTCCCGTCATATCAGCGAGCTGATCATGGAAGAATGCCTGGAGCTGGGCATTCCCGGGAGCGCCTGGTACTCCAGGATGTCGACCATGGGCTATATCGGTCCTCCCATGGCGCTGCTGTGCCTGGACAAGATCCGGAAAGAGGAGACGCTTCACGACGGTGACCTGATCCTGAGCTTTGTGACGGAAGTGAGCAAATTCATGCAGGCCGGTTACCTCATCTCAAATGACGAATGACGAACGACCTGAAGAAATATGATCTGTTCCTGATCAGTCCGGCCCAGAAGTACATCAACTATCCCGCCCATAATGAGCTGGCCCGGATCTTCGGAAAGAAAAGGCTGATGATCCCGCTGGCCCTTCCCACGGTGGCCGCGCTGACTCCGGATCATTACCGGATCCGCATCTTTGATGAAGAGATTGAAAAGCTGCCGGATCATTTCGTTCCGGATATTGTCGGGATCACCACGCTGGCTGCCACGATCACGCGTGCCTACGAGCTGGCCGACCGGTACCGGGCCCTGGGAAGCAAAGTGGTGATGGGCGGCCCCTATGCCTCGTTCATGGCGGAGGATGCGCTGAAACATTGCGACAGCGTAGTATCGGGTGAAGCGGAGGGATTGTGGGAGCAATGCCTGAAAGATTTCGAGAACGGCTCCCTGAAACCGGTATACCGTCACGACGAATGTCCGCTCTACACCCGCCAGAAGGCACCCCGCTGGGACCTGGTGAATATGAGCCGGATCTTCCAGGTTGCCATACAGGTTTCGAGGGGTTGTCCGTTCAACTGCGATTTCTGCCTCGTCTCGAAAATGTTCGGCCGGAAAATGCGCTACCGGGATATTGATAATGTGGTGGACGAGATCCGGTCGGCGCCTTCGAAGTATTTCTTTTTCGTCGACGACAACCTGACCATCAACAAGCGGTACGCGAAAGAGCTGATGCAGGCCCTGATCCCGCTGAAGATCAGCTGGGGCTGCATGTGCAGCCTCGACGTGGCCAATGACCCGGAGCTGCTCGACCTGATGGCCGAGGCCGGATGCTTTAACATCCTCATCGGGTTTGAATCGCTGAACCCGGGAAGCCTGGAGGAATCCCGCAAGCGCCATAACCAGTCGGCCACCATTTATGAAGAGGCCATCCGCAGGATCCACGCCAGGGGGATCCACATCAATGCCTCCTTTGTGGTCGGGTTCGACCATGACACCCTGGAGGAATTCGGCCGGATATTCGATTTCACGCTGGCCATGAGCCTTCCCAATGTCAACCTGCACCTGCTGAACGCGCCTCCGGGTTCGGAAACCTATAAGCGCTACAAGCTGGAAGGGCGGCTGGCGGATTGCCCTCCCGAGAACGGGGTCGGCCATTTCCCCACCCTGCATTACCAGAATATGTCCCAGATCGACCTCTTCGACACCTATATGGATACGATCGCCCGGCTTTACTCCTTCGATACCATCCGGAAAAAGGCCGAATCCCTGTTCATTCATGGCGCGTTCACCCGGCAGGGAGGAGATATCCCGGCCTGGCTAAAAGCAAGGCTCACCTGGATCACGGTGAAAGAATTCCTTTTTACATCGGACCGGGAGAAGAGGAAACTCTTTTTCTTCCTGTTCGGACTGATCCGCAGGAGAAAGATCGCGATCGACAAAGGCATGGGCTTCCTGTTGTCCATGCTGGGATACCATCGGCATATCCGGGTCCATAAGAAAAACATGGAAGCTTACCGGGCAATGGTCAGGAAATATGACCAGGGACCCTGGAAAGACAGACAGGTTAATTCCTGATCTACGATTCAGGATTTTAGATTTTTGATTGTATTTTAGATTGCGGATTTACAAATCTGTGATTTATCTGTGCTGCTCCGTGAAAATCCGTGGTAAGATATGAACGCTGGAAATTTCGTCATCGGGATCGCGGGAGACGGGAAAATGGGGACCAACATTTTCAATTATCTCTTTGATTTTCCCTTCCCCCTGATCTGGAAATGCCATCCTTCCTCCGATACGGACCGGCTCCGCAGGAATGTGGAGAAGAAGCTGCGGCGCGCCGGTGAAAGCGGGATCCTGGATGAAAAGGTCCTGGCGATCCGCCATGCTTCGACTCTGGTCACTTCCCGGGATGAGGATCTTGCCGGCTGCAGCCTCCTGATCGAGTCCATCAGCGAGGACCGGGAACTGAAGCTGAATTTTTTCCGTACCGTCGACCGGATCATCGCCCAAGAGTGCATCTTCACCAGTAATTCATCTTCCATCCTGCCTTCCGAGCTGTGCCCGTCGACCGGACGGCTGGAGAATTTTGCCGGGCTGCATTTCTTTTACCCGGTCGCGCTGAAAAATATCGTGGAGCTGACCCTTCCGAAAGGGACTTCCGGGGGAACCCGCCAGACGCTCCTGGATTTCCTGGGAGCGATCCGGCGCAATTTCCTGCTGCTGACAGAATCCAACAGCTTTATCCTGAACCGGATCTTCCTCGATTTTCAGAATGAAGCCTTCCGCCTGGTGCAGGACAGCAACATTACCTTCCGCCGGATGGACCGGATCGTCACGGAAAACTTCTTCCAGGCCGGTGTATTTTGTTTTTTTGACAGCGTTGGGCTGGATACCATGCTGGCTTCCGTAAAAAACTACACCCGCGACTATCCCCACAAGGATTATTACGCAGGTCTGATCCGTGACCTGGAGCAACGGGTGCAGCGCGGAGACCTGGGCCAGAAAAGCGGACGCGGGTATTACGATTATCCCGGATCAGGCGAGCCCCCGGTCCCGGAATCCGATCCTGGGATGACCGGCGAGATCGTCACGCACCTGCGGCATACCCTGATCTCGGCGATCAAGCGTTTCGGCGCCCGTTCCGGAATCCCACTGGACGAACTGAAAGATTCACTCAACGAATATTTCGGAGTGGAATGGAATTTGTTCCCCTGAAAAAACTTGTTCCCCTGATCCGTAGAGCAAGTTTTGTTACATTTGTGCGAAAGAAATGCTGTTTAAACAAAAAACCATGAAAAAGAAACTGACCATCCTGCTGGCCGTGATGGGAATTGCCATTGCTGCCGCTATCATTCTTATGCCCTCCCCCGCTGCCAGCTCCATGAGACCGGTGAGCGCCCCCACGGCAGCCGTGCCCGACTCCATCATGAAGATCTTTGAAAATTCCTGCATGGATTGTCATTCCTCCGACGGGAATCCCATGGCAAGGTCCCATGTGAACTTTTCGGATATCAACAAGCTGCCCCCCGAAAAGCTGGCGGCAAAAGCCATGGATATCTGCAAGATCCTCCAGAAAGACGGCATGCCCCCCAAAGGCTGGAGGAAGAACAATGCGGACCGTATCCCGACCGATAAAGACAAGCAGGCGATCTGCACCTGGGCCAGCAAGATGAATCCTTAATTTATCATCCCGGCGGAAACCCATATGGCTGAAAAGACAGTGATCACCGGGATGAGTATGATCTCATCCCTCGGGTTGGATTTGGATACCAACTGGAAGAACCTCGTGGCCGGAAAGAGCGGGGTTCGGAAGATCACGCTGTTCGATGCCTCCGGGAATGTGACCCGGATCGCCGCCGAAGTTCCGGCCGAATTCGAGGAAATTTCCCGCCAGTACATCAAGAAAAGGGCGGCCGGCCAGATGACACGGGTCACCCGCATGTGCATGGTGGCCGCCAAGCGTGCGATTGAAGCGAGCGGGTTGAACTTCGCCGCCCTCGACCGGTCGCGATGCGCCGTGATCCTCGGCGTCGTGAACACCGGGAACTCCAGCTCCGAGAAGGACACCACGCCTCAGAATACCATCTTCAAGAGCATGACGAATTCCATGTCGGCGTGGATCTCCCTGGAATACCAGCTGGGCGGGCCGAATTTCGTGGTGAATACCGCGTGCGCGTCCTCGGCCTATGCCATCGGCCTGGGACAGGATCTGATCCGCAGCGGCCAGGCGGATGTCGTGATCACCGGCGGTGCGGATTCCATCATCAACCGGGAAGAGATCACGGGGTTCAATTCCCTGTATGCACTCTCCGTTGCCAACGATCCCCCGGAGAAAGCCAGCAAGCCCTTTTCACGGGACCGGGACGGGTTTGTGATCGGGGAAGGAGCCGGGGTGATGATCCTGGAGTCCGAAAGCTTTGCAAAAGCCCGTAACGCGAAGATCCATGCGGAACTGGCCGGGTATGGCTTTTCCAGCGAGGGATATAACATCATGGCCCCGATGAAGGATGGGGAAGGCATGGCGGAGACTATGGAAAAAGCGCTCCGGAATGCCGGCATCTATAAGGAAGAAGTGGACTACATCAATGCCCACGGCACCTCCACCGAGCTGAACGACCGGTATGAAACGATGGCGATCAAAAAGGTCTTCGGGGAAAGGGCCCGGGCGATCCCGGTTTCCTCTTCCAAATCGATGATCGGGCATACGATCGGGGCCGCCGGGGTCATCGAAGGCATCATCACGGTGCTCAGCCTCGAGAACGGGATCCTCCCCCCCACCATCAACCTGGATCAACCCGATCCCGACCTGGACCTGGATTATGTCCCGAACCAGGCCAGAAAACAGGAAATCCGCGTGGCGCTTTCGAACTCATTCGGGTTCGGAGGACATAACGCCACCCTCGTTTTCAGGAAATACCCGGGAACAGATATTTGATTCTAGATTTACGGTTCCGATTGCATTTCAGATTGACGATCGCCGATCTTATTTTGAATATATATCAGGCAATATCCTCAATATCAACAGTCTGAAACCAAAAATCAGCAATACCATCAACTATCGGCAATCAAAAATCAAAAATTTTTATACTTTTACTGCCGAATTCCATTGAGATACCCCTCCTATGGCCGAGATAAAACCCAATACCCTGAAGGAAGTCCGGGACATTGTCTTCCAGTTCTTTGCCGATGAATGCGAAGTGGACCTGTCTACCCTTACCGATAACACCAACATCATTAAGGATATCAACGGGGATTCCCTGATGTTCCTGGAACTGATCGAGATCTTCAAGAAGAAATACAACCTGGATATCGAGCTGAAAACCATCGGGAAATACGCGGTCAAACACCCCGTTGAAACCATTGGCCAGCTGATCGCCATGCAGATGCTGATCATCGAGCATGAGAACAAGCTGGTGGAACTGGATAAATAAAAGGTATCGGATCCTTGCAACCATCGGAACCGGCTTATATTTTCCCTGCTTTTACGACTGAATTCCCCATGGATCCTTTCCCTGACCGGGATGGGTTCCTGGAACATTTCCGGATCCTGCTGGATCAGGCGAGTTCACATACCGGATATGAAGTACTGCATGCCGTCACCCCACCGGGGGTTATTTCGACCCAAGACGAGCTCACCAGCCAGCTGCTCACTTATGTTTACTCCAGCGCACTTTCCGACTATTTCAGGGAGTCGGGACGGTCATCCGGCATGCTGGCAGGCTACAGCATGGGGATCTATGCAGCCGGCTATTATGCGGGCAGCCTGGCTTTCACCGACGGGCTGGATGTGATCCTCGAGGCCTTTCGTTTGATCCGGGACGTGACCCGTGATAACCGTTACGGGATGGCTTCGGTGATCGGGCTCGGGGAAAAAGACGTTGTCACGCTGGCAGGGAGCATCCCGGGGAACCTCGAAATCACGAACCGGAATAACCCCGTGGCTTTTGTCGTCTCCGGAGAACGGGAATACGTGACGGAATTCACACGGCTGGCCCTGGAAGAGGGAGCCTTGCACGTCAGGCTGATGCACAGTTCCTTTCCCTATCATTCCCGGGTGTTGCAACCAACCCGTGCACCCTTCACAAAGTTCGTGGAGGCGCTCCCGGTCAGGGAACCCCACGCCGGGATCCTTTCGCTCATCGATCAGACCCTGATCAACTCTGCCGCCGCCCTGAAGAAAGAGCTGGTCAGGAATCTCTTCATGCCTCTGGACTGGCATAAAACACAACTCGCCCTGATGGGTTACGGCATCCGGATCTTCGTTGAAATGGGTCCCGAGCATCATCTGGTCAAGAACTCAAGGTTCATCCCCGGCGATTTCAGGTTTCTGAGCGCACCGGGTTACCTGGAAACCCGCGGACAAAAGTGATGGAAAATGAAGAAATATACCGGTTCCTGAGGGATCATCCCCTGTTTGCGCTCGCCACGGCCGACGGTGCGGTCCCGCATGTCCGCATGCTGATGCTGCACAAGGCGGATGATTCGGGCATCTATTTCATGGTGGGTAAATTAAAGGAGGTATACCGCCAGCTGTCGATGAATCCGAAAGTGGAGCTCTGCTTTTCCTCGGAAAACTTCCAGGTCAGGATCACCGGCGAAGCGGAGAATATGGACCGGGATCAGGACCTGAAAAAGGAGGTGGCGGAAGCAAGACCTTTTCTGAAGATCTGGATCGAGAAGTTCGGGTTGAAATATATGGCGGTGTTCCGGGTGAAGAACGGGGTAGCCACGACCTGGAGCCTCGAAACGGAGCTGCAGCCGAAAAGGCTCATCCAACTGTAAGTTTCCTGTTTTTAATCCATTCCCTCCGGATCCGG
>DATJQF010000113.1:0-3615 GCA_035505995.1 Bacteroidales bacterium | reverse complement strand
CCCGTCCTGATCCAGATCGATAAAGAAGGCCATAAAGAGGTGATGGCCGCGGATGCAAAGAACCAGGTTTACCTGGTCGATTCCTTAGGCAATATCCGCTGGAAGACCCGCCTGCCGGGAGCGCCCGTCGGACTGCCCCGCGCAGTATTCGCCCCGAAGGCCGACTCGGCCTTTTTCCTGGTTTGCACCCCCGCCCGGATTTGCTTGCTGATGCCGGACGGGAATTTTGCCCCCGGGTACCCGATGCCTCTCCCGGCAAGGGCGATGGCTGCCATCACCCCGGCTGAGCCGAAAAAGAACCCGGACAACAGGTTCCTGGTGCCGCTGGCCGATCGCCGGATCTGGTCCTTCAAACCCGATGGCAAACCCCCTCATGTTGCCATGAATCCCGGGATCAGGGAGGATATCGTTTACCCGGTGAATTCCGTTGAATACGCGGGAAAAGATTTCTACTTCATCCGGGGGAAGAACGGTCATCTGATGATAACGGATGCCCGCGGGAAAACCCTGGTGCATACCCCAAAGACCGTTGCACTGTCGGGGCTCAGCGATCTTTACATCAACCGCACCAACCGTAAGGGATCATTCCTTACCACCGATCCTTCCGGAAAGGTTCTTTATATCAACCTGAGCGGGAAGACCGCGGAAGTCACGTTCAACCTGTTCTCGCCCGCCCACCGGTTCTTCTACGTGGATCTGAACCAGGACGGGGCTTTTGAATTCATCTTTTACGATCAGAACAAGCTGTACTATTATAACCGGTTTTACAAGCTGATCTACAGCTATGTATTTACCCGCGAATTATCGATCCCTCCCTTCCTGATCGAGCTGCCGGGCGGCAAATACAGGATCGGCGCTGTGTCGGGCACGGCAGATGAGCTGTATCTTTTCGGCGACCAGGGAATGATCCCGCTGGAGCCCGGGATCAGCGGCAACACTTTTTTCGATATCGGCTCGCCGGATGGTACCCGGCGTATGTTGCTGGTGACGGCGACCGGGAAATACCTGAAATGCTACCGCCTACCGAAGCAGTAGCCGCTGACCCGCGTGCAGGGTCTGTCCCGGGCTCATTTTATTCTTCCTGTACAGGCTGCTCAGCCTGATCCCGGTCTTCTGGGAAACCGTATACATGGTATCTTCCTGCCTGACCTCATAATAGGAACTTGAACCCTTTCTTTTTTTCGGCTCCAGGTAAACCATCATCCCGGTCGCCAGCCTGGCCCCTTTTTTAAGGTCATTCCAGGACAGTAACTTTTTCTCTTTAACCCCGAATGCCTTTGCAAGGGTATGCACGTTATCGGCAGCATCCAGGATAATGAATTGCAGGCCGTTGTTCAGGTAAACGGTCCGGTTGCCCGGTCCGGTCGCAAATACCTCATAGGGCGGGGATACGGTTTTTTTCTGCAGGGAATCCTTGAGCCGCCCGAGAGAATCGGCATAGGCGACAGAAAAACCGGCTGCATCAAAGCGATACAGTCCGTATTTCTCTATCGTCGAGATCAGCTTGTCGGCATAGGCAGGATTGGTGGCATACCCTGTTTCCTTAAGTCCTTTAGCCCACCCTTTATAGTCGGTCATATCAAGGGAGAACAGGCTCTTATACCGGTCCCGCTCCGACAGGAACCGGGAATGATCCCGGAAGGATTCCTCGGCGCAGCCGTATTTCCGGAAACATTCGTGTTTGGTCTCATCATCCTGGTATATGGTTTCGCCGGTCCATTCCTTATGACACTTGATCCCGAAATGATTGTTGGCTTCCACGGCCAGCGTGCTTCGTCCCGCATTCGATTCAAAGATCCCCTGCGCCAGCGTGATGCTGGCCGGGATATGGAATTCCTGCATCTCCTTCACCGCGATCCGCTGGTAAGCATCAATATATCTTCTCACCGCCTCGTCGTAATCGGAATTCTGGGACCATAGGGGAACCGGAAAGAAAAAGATGCAGGCGACCAGCCCCAGGATGCAGGCAGCCGGCCGGTGATCACGGTAGATATTTGCCCTCATTAGGAATTATTATGTGCGGGTTCCTGATTGGAGCACCAACTCCTTGAACCGGTTCCCCCGTTCTTCAAAATTGGTAAACTCATCATAGCTCGCGGCCGCCGGGGAAAGCAGGCAGATCTTTCCCGAGGCAGTATACCTGAATGCAATATCAGCAAACTCCGCAAACCTATCCAGTACAAAATAATTCCTGCCTTTTCTTTCCTTATTCTTCATTTCAGAATAGATCCTCCTGCCCGCATCCCCTGTGAATATCAGGTTTGTGATATCCGATTGCAGGAAAAATTCTTCCAGTCCGGAATAGTCCACCCCCCGGTCAAACCCGCCTATGATTAACGTATCCACATTCTCCAGGGCTTTCACGGCGGCTATGCAGGATTCGGGGATGGTGGAGATGGAGTCGTCATAAAATTCAATCCCCCGGAATTTTCCGATAAATTCCATCCGGTGCTCAAGTCCCCGGAACGAAAGCACGCCTTCTTCTATCTCCTCGTTGTCAAGACCGAGTTCCCTGCACGCGGCAACCGCTGCCAGGATATTGTTCCGGTTGTGGTTTCCTTTTAAATGGATCTTTTTATTCAGGTCGACGACCGGCGTGTACCGGCAATCTTCCGCATAGTAGATAAAATGATCCCGGATAAAGCATCCGTCGGCCAGTTCCGTTTCCCGGGAAAAGGGCAGGTAACGGCGCTCCGGCCGGAACTCTTTCATCAGCTCCTGCACCAGCGGATCATCGGCATTGAAAATAACCGGGTCGTCCCTGTGCTGGAACTTAACAATATTCCATTTGGCCAGGCGGTAATCCCGGAAGGAGGCGTAAGCATCCAGGTGCTCCTGGAAGAGATTCAGCAGGATGGCGATGCGGGGCGCCGTGGTAAGGAATTCCAGTTGATGCGAGGATAATTCAAAAACAATAAGGGTGCCCGGATGAATATCGTCCGTGTAATTAAAAGCCGGCCGGCCGATATTGCCCAGCAACAGCGCATCCTTTCCTGCCTGCTTCAGGATATGGAAGATCAGTGTGGCAGTCGTGCTTTTACCCTTCGTGCCGGTCACTCCGATCACCTGGTTGGAATAGGCCTGCAAAAACAGGTCGGTCTGCGAAGAGATCTTTTCCGAAGGGATCTTTCCGCCCAGCTGCTGCAGGGTGATGCCGGGGGTTTTCAGGATCACCTCATAATCGTTCAGATGCTCCAGATACCCCTTGCCGGTAAAAAGCGTCACCGACGGGTCCTCCCTGAGAAGCGGGTCCGATGCAATATTTTCGCTGGCATCGGCGATCGTCAGATTCATTCCGGGCAGGAGTTTCCGGATCAGCCGGAAAGAAGACTGACCCTCCCTGCCGAAGCCGAGGATCATCACTTTTTTTCCTTCCAGTTTATGCCGGATCACGTGTTGCATGCAGCCTGGATTTCAGGAGGTTCTTGAATTTCGGCGGAAGATAGTGCTGTCCGAAGGATCCCAGCAGGGTCTTGAAGTCCCGGAGCCTCTCGCACACCGCCGTCGCATCGCGGAAACAGTATTCCTGGCTTTTATAATATTCCAGCAGGATGGGCTGCTTCCGGCTCTGATCGGAGTGGGCCAGCAGGGTAAGCGCCGCGTTGACTTCCCCGA